>NZ_KV805008.1:0-205471 GCF_001811515.1 Corynebacterium sp. HMSC076G08
ACGCCGCAAATCCACACGAAATGTCCCTTAAGCCAAAAGTTAAGCGCTTAGCGGCGCAGACCCAGGCGAGAAATCAGGTCGCGGTAACGGTCAACGTCGTTAGCGGCCAGGTACTTCAGCAGGCCACGACGGCGACCAACCATGAGTAGCAGACCACGGCGGGAGTGGTGATCGTGCTTGTGATCCTTGAGGTGCTCGGTCAGGTTGTTGATGCGGGTGGTCAGCAGGGCAACCTGTGCCTCCGGGGAGCCGGTGTCGGTCTCGTGCAGGCCGTACTCCTTGAGGATTTCAGCCTTCTTCTCGGTGCTCAAAGCCATGGAAAATCTCCTATTGTATTTCAGTCCACATGAAATGATGCGCCGTGAGGCGCTGCCCGTGACTACTGTGGACCGCAGTCAGCAAGCCGAAGTAGAAGTATAGAGGCTTCCCAGCTTCGACATCAAATCATCAACGAAGCGCGCATCATCCACTGCAACGGCGACACGGGCGGTGGGGTTATCCAGTCGTTCCGGGTCCCCAATAGTGCGCCCGTTCTCCTCACACCGCAGGTTGAGATCTAGGCATGTAACCAGCGAGGGATCCGCTGCCACGGCCACCGCCAAAGGATCGTGGAGCCCACAACCGCCAAGGTGCGGCGAGGTCGTCCTGTAGGCGCGGATGTAGTAGTCCACGATATCCGCATAAATACGACCAGTGGGTGTACCGCGCCATTGCTTCGTGTGCTCCCTGGTGAGCAACGTGCGCAACGTGACGTCGAGCCCCACCATGGTGAGATCGCGAGCATGCCGGAAGACATAGTCCGTAGCCTGCGGGTCTTGGAAGACATTGGCCTCGGCATAGGGCGTGACGTTCCCGGGCACGGTCAGCGCGCCGCCCATCATGACGATGCGGGCGTTGCGGGCGAAGTCCGGGTCTTCACGCATAGCAGCTGCGATGCTTGTCGACGGTCCCGTCGGCACAATCACCAGATCCTCACCATGCTCACGGACCGAACGGATAAGAAAGCCCACTGCATCCTCATATGCCTTGCGGCGCGGCGGAGGCAGAAGCACTTCCCCAAGTCCATTGCGGCCATGGATGAACGCTGAAATGGGGGCAACGTTAAAGCCCAGGCGTGTCGGCCCAATGAAGACGGGGACATCCTCGGCGTCGAGAAGCTCCAGCAACGCCAGCGAGTTACGCACGCCCAGCGCCACCGGCACATTGCCATAGGTGCCGGTGACCCCGATCAACTCGAGATCAGGGTGCGCTACGGCATAGGCGAGAGCGAGGGCATCGTCGATTCCGGTGTCGAGGTCGAGGATGATCTTCATTTAGGCCTCGCGTGCCAGAATCTCACGAACTCGAGCAACGTCTCGCTCCATAGCCGTCAGGAGTTCCTCCACGGAGTTGAATTTCTCCATGTCTCGCACGTGGTCGACAAAGTGCACGGTGGCCTCGTGCCCGTACAAGTCTGCGTCACGGTCCAGCACGAAGGACTCCACAGAGCGCTCCTCGTCGCCGAAGGTGGGGTTCGTACCCACCGAGATAGCGGCTGGATAAGGAACGCCGGGCTCCATGTCGCCTTCGAGTGGAGCGCCGGTGGGTTCAACCACGAACCAGCCCGCGTAGACGCCATCGGCCGGGATGGCGACGGATTCCGGGAAATACTGGTTGGCGGTCGGGAAACCAAGCTCCTTTCCGCCGCGTCCTGCACCGCGCACAACGGGCCCGGTCACCGTAAAGTGGCGTCCCAGCGCCCAATTGGCGCGCGCAATATCGCCCTTAGCAAGAGCGGCGCGGATGTTGGTGGAGCAGATGCGCTCGCCCTCGTCGTCAAGCAAAGGCACGATGTCAACGTCGAACCCGAATTCGGCACCGAATTTCGCTAGCGCCTCCGCGGTGCCGGACGCGCCTGCGCCGAAGGTGAAGTTCTCCCCCACCACGACGTGCTCTGTGTTCAAACGCCCCACCAGGAGATCCGCCACGTACTCGCGCGGCTCGACGCCCCGGAGTTCTTCGGTGAAGTCGATGACGAGCACGGCCTCGATGCCCATCTCTTCCGCCAACTGCATGCGGCGCTCAAAAGTAATCACGGAGAGCGGCGCGCGCTCCGGCAAAAACACGGAGACTGGGTGCGGATCAAAGGTCACCATGATTGGCCGTTGGCCATGCGTGCGCGCATGCTCGACGGCCTTTGTGACCAACTGTTGGTGACCGCGGTGCAGGCCGTCGAAGACACCAATCGTCACCGAGGTCGGGCCAAGGTCAGCGGGGATGCTATCGATTCCGTACCAAATATCCACGGGCACCATGCTATCCCACTGCGGCCGGTGCCCTAGACTGCAGGGCATGACTGATCCGCTCGAACGTTCCGGCCTCGTGGTCGTCGACAAACCCGCCGGCATGACCTCGCACGACGTCGTGGGAAAACTCCGCCGCTTCTTCCGCACCCGCAAGGTGGGCCACGCGGGCACGCTTGATCCGATGGCCACGGGAGTGCTCGTTGTAGGCCTCGAACGTGGCACCAAGTTCCTCGCGCACATGGTGGCCTCCACCAAGGCCTACGACGCCACGATTCGCCTCGGCATGGCTACCCACACCGACGATGCGGAAGGTGAAGCTACGTGGGGCAAACCGGCAACCAGTGTGGAAGATTCTGCCATTGCGCACGAGGTTGCTGCGCTGACCGGCGATATTCTGCAGCGGCCGGCAGCGGTCTCCGCTATCAAGATCGATGGTAAACGCGCGCACGAAAGGGTGCGGGCAGGCGAAGAGGTTGAGATCCCCGCGCGCCCAGTAACGGTCAGCCGCTTCGATATCCTCGATACGCGGCGCTGCGGCGAATTCGTAGATTTAGACGTGTCGGTCGCGTGTTCTTCGGGAACCTACATCCGCTCGCTGGCTCGGGATCTGGGTGAAGCCCTCGGCGTCGGCGGGCACCTTACCGCGCTGCGCCGCACGGAGGTGGGCCCTTTCACGCTTGACGACGCCCTCCCCCTCTCTGCTCTCGAGGACTCCCCGACGCTGTCCCTGAGTCTCGATGAGGCTCTCACTCGCAGCTATCCGGTTTTAGAAGTCACCGATGATGAGGCCCAGGCTCTGGCTATGGGCAAATGGCTGGAGCCGCGTGGGCTGAAAGGCACGTACGCGGCCGTCGATCCGCAGGGACGGTCAATTGCCCTGGTCAAGGAGAAAGGAAAGCGCTTAGCCACGGTTTTCGTCGCGCGGCCCTCGACGCTTTAGTGACCCGGTTTACCTGTCAAAATTGAGCGCTGGAACGGCAGCAGAAACGATGACATAGCCATCCCGGATGATCCAGTGCCCCGTAATAAACGGCACTGGAGTCGGCCGTGCCAAGAGGTAAGAGACGAGCGTTCCGTCTAGGCGCAGGTCAATTTCCGCTTGGTCAAAATCAAGCCACCGCCGGGTCATGGGAAACCAGGTCTTGTAGGTGGCCTCCTTGGCACAGAACAACAGGCGGTCCGGGCAGGAAATACCCGCCGCTTGTAACTGAGCCAGCTGCGGCATCTCCCCCGGCCGAGCGATCATCGTCAGCACATGCTCCGGCAAAGGCTCCGCGGGTTCGGCATCCAGCCCCATCGAGCGCACGTGGGTGGTTGGCGCTGCTACCGCTGCACGCAGGCCTTCGGTGTGCGTCATCGATCCGGTATAGCCCTCCGGCCACAGCGGCATGCCTCGCTCGCCGCGCAGAATCGGCTCATTGTCGGTGTAGTTGAGCTCCTTCAAGGCTTGGTGGGCACACCAGCGTGCATCCCCAAATTCGGACTTACGCACGTCCACGGCTTGGGAGACCACGGAGCGCTCCTCCGGGGATAGGTGGTTGTAATTGAGCAGATCGGTCATCGACTCGTCTGTACGCACATAGCAATAGCGCGCTGACTCCGGGAAGAGGGAAGGCTCAAGCATGCTCTGCCCTCCCTGTCTTCTCATCGATACTCAGCACCGGATATGGCCACGGCTGGAGATGCCCGTGCGCTTGCCACTCACGCGGATAGCCCAGAGACACCTCAATGTGGTCTACTCCATCAATGTTGGCTCGGTTAGGCATATGGAGGTGACCGTAGATGACCGCCTTGGCGTTGTAGCGCCGCGGCCAGGAACGCGTGTGGCGGGTTCCACACCACAACGCCACCTCGGGCCAGCGCAGGTACAAGGTTGGCTCCTGCACCAGTGGCCAGTGATTGATCAGGACGGTCTCGCCCTCAACCCGTGATAGGCGCTTGATGGAATACGCCAAGCGGTCCCAGCACCACGCGCGCACATCGACGAACGGGGCGATAGCAAATTCATCAGTCATGATGATCTGCTTCTGCTTCGCGCTCGCAAGCGCCTGCTCTACCGTCGTTCCCGGCGGACGAAAACTGTAGTCATACAGCGTAAAAAGCGGGACGACAGTAACCCCTCCAAAAACCGGGAAAGGGTCTTCTGGGGTAACCACGCCAATCTCCCGGCAGCCTTCCACGAGCCGATCGTATTTTTCACGTCCCTGATACGCGTCCTGGCCGCGGGAGAAGAGCTCGTGATTGCCGGGCACCCAGATCACGGTGGCGTAGCGGTTTTTCAGCCGCGCCAAGGTGTTGATGACAAGGTCAATGCGCTCGGCCACATCGCCCGCCACAATCAACCAGTCATTCGGATTCGGCGGAACGAGTTCCTCGATACGGTCCCCGTTGACTCGCACCGCCGCGTGGAGATCGGAGACAGCCCACAACGTGGTCATAGCGCCTCCTTCACACAAACATTCTCTCTACTTTTACCACAGGGCTAGACCTGCGCCCACCGCATTGAGTAGAAGCGCCACACCACGCCCACCATGCGGATGAGGATGAACGCGGCGATTCCGCCCCACACCCCGGTCAGGCCGGTGCCGAAAACCAGGGCCAACCAGACACCGGGGAGGAAGCCCAAGAGCACCGATGCGAGGGTGAGCGTGCGGAGGAAGGCTGCGTCCCCAGCGCCTAGGAGAACGCCGTCTAGGGCGAAAACGACGCCGCCAATAATGACGAGGAAAGTCATAACCCACCACGGGCCGGAAATGACCTCGAGGACCTCCGGGCTCGTAGTAAAAATCTGCGGAATGACACCGGCGCCGAGGCCTAGTACCGCTGCGAGCGCGAGGGAGAAAGACGTCGAGTAGAGCGTCACCTTGGTTCCCACCGTGCGGGCATAGCGCGCTGACCCTGCCCCCAATGCCGCGCCGGTCAATGCTTGGGCAGCGATAGCGAGGGAATCCAGAACGAGGGACAGGAAGTTCCACATCTGCATCATGATTTGATGCGCAGCCAACTGGGCAGTTCCGATACGCGAGGCCACCGCTGCCGCCGACAAAAATGCCACTTGGAAACTCAACGAACGCACGATGAGGTCACGCCCCAACACGAGCTGCCGACGCACAACGCTCCAGCGGACCTCCCACGAACCGGCATGCTCGCGGCGCAGCTCCGCCACGAAGAACGCCGCGATGATCCCCATGCCCAGCACCGTGGCCAGAGCTGAGCCCGGCAGACCCCAGAAGTGCACGAAAATAGGCACCGCGATGGCGCCAGGAACCATACCTGCAAGGGTGAAGTAGAGAGGCTTGCGGGTGTTTTGAACACCGCGCATCCAGCCGTTGCCAGCCATGTTGATGAGGGTAAAAGGAATAGCGACGGCCGCGATTCGCAGCCACTGTGCTGTCCCCCGCGCCGTATCTGGATTGCCAGTCAACCACAGCGCAAAGACGCCGGCAAAGAGCCACATGATGATAGCGAGCACCAACCCCACGCCCACGGCAACCCACGTTGCTTGCACGCCCTCCGCCACAGCCTCTTCCCGCTTACCCGCACCGAATAAACGAGAGGCTCGCGCGGTCGTGCCATAAGACAAGAAGGTCAGCTGGGTCGTGACCACGGAATGTAGCGTGGCCGCAGCTCCCAGCGAGGCCAAATCCTCCGCTCCAAGCCGGCCCACCACCGCGGTATCCAGGAGCAAATAAAGCGGCATCGCCGCGAGAACGCCCAGAGCGGGCACAGCGAGGCGGAAAACCTCCGCGGCAGAAACCTTGACTGGTTGCTCGGAAGCCATTTAGGACAACGCACCTACCAGCTGCGCGATAACCTCCTCGGGCGTTCCGTGCGCGGTATAGCCAGCAGCCGGAACATGCCCACCGCCGCCGAAGGTGAGGGCCACTTCGGCGCAGTTGACCGCAGAGGAACGCAAAGATACTGCCCACACATTGGGCGCCTGTTCCTTGAAGACCACTCCAATGTCAGTGCCCTTCAATGCGCGGACATAGTCGACAAAAGACTCAATGGCGGAATCGGCATGAGACGCGACTTCCTCATGCGGCACGAAGAGAACCGCCAGGCGGTGCTCCCCTGCTTCCTCAATTCTGAGGCCTGAGAGCACACGTCCGATCATCTGCAGGTCATCGGCCGTGCTGGAGTCCATGAGTTCCAGCGCAATCTGCTTGGTGTCGAGCCCATAGAGCATCAGGCGCGCAGCGATATCATGCATCGCTGGGCGGCCCCACCGGAAGTTACCGGTATCGGTAACAAGGCCCGCGTACAGGCAGTGCGCGATGACGCGATCGATCTGGATGGAAAGCCTATCCAGGATATCGAGCAGAACCACCGTGGTGGACTCACACACTGGATCCACCACGTTGATGGCACCAAAGCCGTCGTTAGAAGCATGGTGATCGATACATAGGACGCGGCCGACGGCGGCCATTTTCTCGAGCCCCTGCGCTACCGAACCTGTCCGTTCTATCGAGCCACAGTCCACAGTGACATAAAGGTCGTAGCCCTGCGGAAGCTCATCCACCAACTCAATCTCGTCCACGGTAGGAATGGAGAATAGGTTGGCGGAAATATCGCGGCGCTGCCCGATCACGGTGCGGGTCTGCTTCCCGCGCTGGCGCAGCGCCAAGGTGAGGGCCGCCGCAGAGCCGACAGCATCGGCGTCTGGGCGCAAGTGCGTGATAATGCAAATACTGCTGGCCTGCACCAGAGCATCAACTGCGGCTTCGTAGTTGGTTCGTGACACTTAGTCCTCTTCCTTATCCGAGGTCTTGTACGGATTCGCATCACCAGCCGGCTGCGCGCCTTCCTTCAACTTGGCCAACTCCGCATCGCGGGCACGGGCGCGGGCGAGCAAATCCTCCATGTGAGCGGACGCCTCGGGGACAGTGTCAAGTTCAAAGGACAGCGTCGGTGTAAAGCGAACCGACAGTTCGTCGCCCACGATCTTGCGCAACTGCCCCTTAGCTCGCGTGAGAGCCTCGGCAGCCTGATCATAATCCGGCTCGGATTCGATATCCGCGCCGCGCACCGTGTAGTACACGGTGGCATCGTGCAGGTCACCCGTAACGCGGGCATCCGTGATAGTCACAAGCTCAAGGCGACGATCCTTAATCTGGCGTTCAATAGCGCTAGCAACGATTGTCTGAATGCGCTTTGCCATGCGCGCGGCGCGTGCGTGATCAACCATGGTGAAGCTCCTTTGCGTACGGGTACTGGCAACTAGTCTAGGATACCGATTCTGCACCTTTCGGCCGAAATGATTAAAGCCCAGCCAGGAAACTTTCCTGGCTGGGCTTTGTTATCTGAGCGCTCTTAGTGAGCGGAGAGCTCAGATGTGATTAGTCGCGCGGGACCTCGACTTCCTCGTAGGCCTGGATGATATCGCCTACCTGGATGTCCGGGTAGGACAGGACCATACCGCACTCGTAGCCGGCGTTGATCTCGTTTGCGTCATCCTTCTCATGGCGCAGGGACTCGATCTTGGCATCGGAGACGATGACGTTTCCGTCGCGCACGAGGCGAACCTTGCCGTTGCGCTTGACCTTGCCCTCGGTGACCATACAACCGGCAATGGTGCCGACGGCGGAGGACTTGAACAGCGCGCGGATCTCCGCCGCACCGGTATCCCGCTCCTCGTAGATGGGCTTGAGCATGCCCTTGAGAGCTGCCTCAACCTCTTCAATGGCGCGGTAAATCACGGTGTAGTAGCGGATGTCAACGCCCTCGGCATTCGCTTCCTCCGTCGCCTTGCCTTCAGCGCGAACGTTGAAGGCGATGATGACGGCGTCGGAAGCCGCAGCCAGGCTGACGTTGGTCTGCGTCACAGCACCGACGCCACGGTCGATGATGTTGAGCTGAACCTCGTCGTCGACCTCGATGTCCAGCAGGGCATCTTCCAGAGCTTCGACGGAACCGGCATTGTCGCCCTTGAGGATGAGGTTGAGCGTCGAAGTTTCCTTGAGCACTGCATCCAGATCCTCGAGGGACACGCGCTTGCGGGCCTTGGCCTGCAAAGCAGAACGCTTACGCGCGTCACGCTGCGCGGCAATCTGGCGAGCGACGCGGTCATCTTCGACAACCAAGAGGTTGTCGCCGGCACCAGGCACGCCGTTGAGGCCCTGCACCTGGACCGGACGGGACGGACCGGCCTCTTCCACGTCATTGCCGAACTCATCGAGCATACGACGCACACGTCCGTGCGCATCGCCAACCACGATGGAATCACCAATGCGCAGCGTACCGCGCTGAATGATGACGGTAGCCACCGGACCGCGGCCACGGTCAAGGTGAGCCTCGATGGCAGAACCCTGCGCATCCATATCCGGGTTAGCGGTGAGCTCGAGTGCAGCGTCCGCCGTCAGGATGACAGCCTCCAGCAACTCGTCGATGTTGATGTTGTTCTTCGCGGAGATGTCCACGAACATCGTGTCGCCGCCGTATTCCTCCGGCACTAGACCGTACTCAGTGAGCTGACCACGGATCTTATCCGGGGAAGCTTCCGGCTTATCAATCTTGTTGACCGCGACAACGACTGGGATGTCCGCTGCCTTCGCGTGGTTAATAGCCTCAATCGTCTGCGGCATCACGCCGTCATCAGCGGCGACCACCAGGATGGCCAAGTCGGTGGACTTAGCACCACGGGCACGCATGGCGGTAAACGCCTCGTGGCCCGGTGTATCCAGGAAGGTGATGGTGCGAGGGCCATCCTCGAGCTTCACCGTGGTCTGGTAGGCACCGATGCCCTGGGTAATGCCACCGGCCTCACCCGCACCTTCGTTGGTCTTACGAATGGTGTCCAGAAGGCGGGTCTTACCGTGGTCAACGTGACCCATCACGGTAACGACTGGCGGGCGCTTCTCAAGGGCTTCTTCGCCGCCCTCGTCCTCACCGAACTGCAGGTCGAAGGACTCGAGCAGCTCGCGGTCCTCGTCCTCCGGCGAGACAACCTGGACCTCGTAGTTAATCTCCGAGCCCAAAAGCTGCAGGGTGTCCTCGGATACGGAGGCCGTAGCCGTCACCATCTCGCCGAGATTGAACAGTGCCTGAACCAATGCTGCGGGATCCGCACCGATCTTCTCGGCAAAGTCAGCCAGGGAAGCACCGCGGCGCAGGCGAACTACCTTGCCGCCGCCGTCAGGCAGGCGTACGCCGCCTACCTCATGCTTCTGCTGCTCTTCAAACTCGTGGCGCTTCTGACGCTTCGACTTCTTACCGCGACGCGGTGCACCACCGGGACGGCCGAATGCACCAGCGGTACCACCGCGGCGACCGCCGCGTCCGCCACGGAAACCACCGTGGCCAGGACCACCGTGACCGGGACCGCCGCCGCGACCACCACGGCCACGACCACCACCGCCGCTGCCTGCCGCCTTCGACGGCATGCTGGCCGGGTTCGGGTGTGAAGGCATCATGGCCGGCGATGGGCGACGGCCACCGCTGCGGTTGCCATCACCCTGCGGACGTGCTCCGCCCTTGCCACCGCGGTTATCACCAGGCTTGCCGCCGGAGCGCTGCCCCTTGCTACCGCCCGGACGCGGTCCGGGGCTGGGGCGATCGCTCGAGCCACCCGTGGAGAACGGGTTGTTGGCCACGCGGCGGGTGCCGCCAGGCTTCGGCATGGAGCGCGGCGTAACGGCGCGCTCGCCAGGCTTGTCAGCATTCTTGCGCTGTGCACCCGGCTTCGGGGCACCGCCCGGTTTGGGGGCAGCGCCAGGCTTCGGAGCGCCGCCCGGCTTCGGTGCTGCTGCCCCTGGCTTGGGGGTAGCACCCGGCTTTGGACCAGGCTTAGCCGCAGTCGTTGGTTTCTTGTCTGCTGGCTTCTTCTCTGCCGCCTTCTTGGCAGCAGAAGCCGGGGAGGCTGCCGGCGCGGATTTCTCCGCCGGCTTGTCGTCGCCGCCCTTAGCTTCATAGTGTGCGCGCATTTTCTTGACCACCGGCGGTTCGATGGTCGAGGATGCGGTCTTGACGAACTCGCCTTGTTCCTTCAGCGTGGCGAGCAGTTCCTTGCTGGTTACACCGAGCTGCTTTGCCAACTCGTGTACACGTAGCTTTCCGGGCACTTGTCTCCTCTTTAATCTTTCTAGGAGTCAAGGCCGCGGAATACGGCTTGACCCCTAGTTAATGGCTATGGACTTTCATCGCTGATGCTGCTTCATGGTTGTGCGCTCATCAGTGTTCGGTCTTCCTTTTTAACTCTGGGTCGAACGGGCTAATGCCCGCCGACTGCACCTGCTGCCGAGCAGCGAGGTACTCACGTACGTGACCTGTGTCCACGTCTGTGGACAATCGGAGCGCGCGCCTGAAGGCACGGGTTCGCTCCGCCAGCTCTACTGCCTCCAGATCTGGCCTAATCCACGCTCCCCTACCGGGGAGGCGGCGGCGCGGATCCGGAACAACACGGCTTCCTGTGGGATCGTCCCTATCGGCGACAACCCTGAGCAATTCCGTGTCGGGATGCTTGTGACGCGTGGCGATACAGGTGCGGAGTCGCTGTCCCTGAGACATCCCACTCCTTACGTCGAATCACCACTACCACTACGCCACAGCATTCCTGCATGTGGGCCGTTGTCTAGTCTACGCGAAAATGGGCCAAACCTTTAATCCCACCGCAGGCTGGTGGGAAAGCTAGTCACGAGCGGCATCGGAGTGAATATCAATCTTCCATCCGGTCAGGCGAGCTGCGAGGCGAGCGTTCTGCCCCTCCTTGCCGATAGCGAGCGAGAGCTGGTAATCCGGCACGGTTACCTTGGCTACCTGTGCTTCTTCATCGAGGATTTCTACGCGCACGACCTTCGACGGGGCGAGAGCATTACCCACGTAGACGGCTGGGTCTTCGTTGTGATCGATGATGTCAATCTTCTCACCGCCGAGCTCACGCATCACGTTGCTGACGCGGGAACCCTTCGGGCCGATGCATGCACCCTTGGCGTTGAGGCCCTTGGCGTGGCCGCGAACGGAGATCTTGGAGCGGTGTCCAGCCTCACGGGCGATGGCGACGATCTCTACTGCACCGTCGGCCACCTCTGGGACCTCCAGCTCGAAGAGGCCGCGAACCAGCTCTGGGTGGGTACGCGACAGCGTAATCTGCACCTTCGCCCCGTTGCGGTTTACCCCCACGACATAAGCCTTAACGCGGTCACCGTGCTCGAGCTTCTCCCCCGGCAGCTGCTCGGCCGGCAACAGGAAAGCATCCTGCGAATCGTGCTCGGTACCCAATTGCACCACGATAACGCCGCGCTTGTTGGCGTGGATATCGCGCTGGACGACGCCCGACACCACCGTGCCGATCAATTCTGAATAGGAATCATAGGTCCGCTCCGCTTCGTTTTCGCGCAGCTTGCGCAGGATGGCATCGCGGACAGCCTGGGCGCCGATGCGCCCAAAGTTATCCGGGGTGTCGTCGTACTCGCTGACGACCTCTCCGGTCTCCAGATCGCTTTCCGTCACGATGACGGCAACGGCGCCGGTATCGGCGTCGATATCCACGCGGGACTTTGTCCCCTCCGCCTTCGTCTCAGCGGACTCAGCACGGTGATCCAGGTAGGAATACAAAAGGGCACCCGCGATTGCTTCGAGCAGGTCCTTCACCGGGACGCCTCGCTCGCGCTGAATCGTGCGGAGTGCCTCTAGATCAATATTCACTTGTTAGTCCTCTCGGGTTGCCGAGTTCTGCTCGGCGAAGTCGAACGTCTGCATTGCCGCCTCCAGCTCCTGTGCTGAAGGTTGAGCAAATTCAATTTCTACCACTGCACGGCTCACATTTTCCAATCGCTCGACCTGATAGCGCACCTCCTTCTTCACGGTCGTGATGAGCGCCACTGATTCTTCGTCCGCGGAGAGAGCACCGATTCTGGCGACACGGGTGGTGCCGGGCTCGTCGCTCAACGCATAGCCGACCAGCCTTCCTTGGTTCCGACGCCAATGGCGTGGTGCGCTGAGCGGAAAATCCACGCCGGGGGTCGACACCTCTAGGGTGTAGCCTGCCCCAAAGTTAAGAGTGCCCGCTTCCTCCTGTGCATCAAAAAACTCGGAAATCTCCTGCGAAAGTTCCTCGATGAGATCGGAGCTCGGACGCTCATCACCATCGATACGGATGATGACCTGGGATTTTTTACCAGCTCGTGTGGTCTTGACGTCTTCGATGTCGAGGCCGCGTGCGGCGGCAACAGGCTGGAGGATTTCGGTCAGTTGTGCGGGTGTTGGGAATGCCATGCGCTCTAGACTAGGTCACACGGGTAGGGTCTATCGCGTGAACCGCCGAGTAGTTGTGCCCGCCCTCCTTGTCTGCGCCGCCCCATGGTTGGGCGGCTGCCAAGCCACCGACGCGATCGTGGACTATTTTGGCCCCCACGCGGACCCTACGTTGACCTCTCTGGCTCACGATGCCAGCGCCGACGCCCACGCACTGCAGGAACTCGATCCCGATGCCGCGTCCCTGCGCGCGCAGCACGCAGACGAGCTTTACTCCGAAATTGAGCGCCTCTGCGGCCGCGACGAGGAAGGACACGTTCCGCGCTCCTGCGAAGTGAATCGTGAGGGTGAAGCATACGAGGCCACTGATGCGGCTGCCGTGCTTGCCGCAGCTTCTTCATCGATTGAAGAGCAACTTGACGCGGTCTCCCCGGAATCTCGGCCCTTGCTCGTCGCCCAAGCCATCGCAATGGAGGCCCGCTCCACCGATGAACCGGGCGCTGTGCCGGAGCTGACGGAGGATGACGCTGACCTCGCCACCGAACTCTTGGACTGGGAATACCGGCAGGTGTATGCCTTGGACTTTGCTCGTTCCTATGTCACACCTGACGTCGAAGAGCTGGTTGATGAGCGCCTCGCTCTGCACGAGAACCGCGTCCTCGCGCTCCAAGAAGCAGTAGCCAAAATCGGACCAGTGCCACAGCCCGCAGCGGCCTACACCTCGACCTCCGGTGAGCTGCCCGTAGACGCCGCCTCAGCGCGCGCGTTCCTTGACGACGTCGCGCATAGTGACACGGTGACATGGGCCTCCGCCGCCTCACAGGAGGTGCCCGACCAAGCGGCACCCAATGCTGAATGGCGAAGCTGGCTTATTTCTGTAGCCGCCCAATCTCACCGTATCAGTGCAGCTTAATTCCTCCCTCGCGAGCTCGATTTTCCTAAGCTACCGACGTTTGGCGTTTTTTCGGCGTACAGCGACCAGGCATAGCGCATGACCGGAATCTGCAACGGCAGACGCACCGCATGGTAGATCTTCTTGCCGGTTGATGCCTTACCGCTTTCTAAGTCCCTGTAGGCCTGGTAGAAGTTCGCCGGCCACACGGCAGCGAGCAAAGCTAGGGCTGAAAGGCCGCCTGCAGGCCGCGTCGATGGGTTCGCCAGGAGTGCACCGGTCACCACTTCCCAGGCGCCAGAGGTGAAGTTGTAAAAGCGAGCCGACCCTGGAAGCTGTGGCGGGATGATGGACTCGAAGGGCTTCGGCTTAGCAAAATGCAGCACTCCCATGGCAGAGAGTGCTGCAGCCATTGAATATGTCAGTGCGGGGTTGTGGGAACTCATACCCGCGAGCCTACGCGCTTAACGCACCTAGCCGCGGATGAGCTCCGTTAAGGTGTCCACGATGGAGTCTGCGGGGACCTCACGGGTCTCGCCGCCGCGGATGCGCAGCTCGATGATGCCGTCAGCAAAGGCACGGCCCAGGATGGCGATGAACGGCATTCCCAGAAGCTCTGCATCCTTGAACTTCACGCCCGGGGAGACCTTGGGGCGGTCGTCGAAAAGCACCTCCACGCCCGCACGGTCCAGATCCTCCACCAGCTTCTGGCCTGCCTCGAGGGCAGCGGCATCCTTGTTCGCTACGGCCACGTGCACCTGGTACGGGGCCACAGCCACCGGCCAGTTGAGGCCCTTCTCATCGTGGCGCTGCTCCGCCAGCACCGCGAGCATGCGCGTAACACCAATGCCATAGGAACCCATGGTCGGCACGGCGCGCTTGCCGTTCTCATCCAGAATCTGGACGTCGAAAGCCTCGGTGTACTTGCGGCCCAACTGGAAGATGTGCCCTAACTCGATACCGCGCTCCAGCGTCAGAGTGCCCTGGCCGTTCGGTGCCGGGTCCCCTTCCTTGACCTCGGCGGCCTCGATAAACTCATCCACGGTGAAGTCACGGCCAGCCACCAAACCGACGACGTGACGCTGCGGGGCATCGGCACCGGTAATCCAGGAGGTGCCGGAAACCACGCGCGGGTCGGCATAAACCTTCACGTCGTGAGCGTTGAGGGCACGCGGGCCAACGTAGCCCTTGACCAGGAAGTCGCTCTTCTTGAAATCCTCATCGCTGGCGAGCTCGAACTCGGCCGGTTCAAGCGAAGCCTCCAGGCGCTTTTCATCCAGCTCGCGATCGCCCGGAATGAGGACGGCCGCGAGCTCCCATTCCTTCTCTTCCTCCGTAGCTGCGGGGGCTGCCACCTTGATCATCATGCACTTGAGGGTGTCCGCTGCGGTGACCTCGCGGTCGGCGACAGTAATGCCGGCGCTCTTAGCCCACTCCACCAGCGTTTCGATGGTCTCGGATTTCGGAGTCTCATGCTCCTGTGCCTCCGGCAGGCCGTCGAAGGGGATTTCCTCCGGAGCCTGAGTGACCACGGCCTCCACGTTGGCGGCGTAATCGCCCTCGGTGGCCCGCACGAAGGTATCTTCGCCTACCTCAGACACGGCGAGGAACTCCTCAGAGGCCGAGCCACCCATCGCGCCAGAGGTGGCCTTACAAATCGCGTAATCAATCTCTAGGCGATCGAAGATGTTCTGGTAAGCCTTGCGGTGGCGGGCATAGGACTCATCGAGCCCCTCATCCGTCATGTCGAAGGAATAGGAATCCTTCATGGTGAACTCGCGGCCGCGCAGCACGCCGGCGCGCGGGCGCTCCTCATCACGGTACTTCGTCTGGATCTGATACAGCGTGACCGGGAAATCCTTGTACGAGGAGTACATATCCTTCACTGCGGTGGTGAACATCTCCTCATGGGTCGGGCCTAGGAGCATGTCAGCGCCCTTACGATCCTTGAGGCGGAAGAGGTTATCGCCGTACTCCGTCCAGCGGTTCGACTGCTCGTAAGGCTCGCGCGGCAGCAGCGCCGGGAAGAGCATCTCCTGGCCGCCGATGGCGTTCATCTCCTGACGGATTACGTCTTCAATCTTGCGCATGGCGCGCAGCCCCAGTGGCAGCCAGGTGTACACACCCGGCGCGACACGGCGCACATAACCTGCGCGGACGAGAAGCTTGTGGCTGGGGACTTCGGCATCAGCCGGATCCTCACGAAGAGTGCGGAGGAAAAGCTCAGAAAGACGTGTAATCATGGTTGCTCAGTTTACATCGCTAGCATGTAGCCATGCTGATCATCCTCCCTCCTTCTGAGACCAAAGCACACGGCGGCAACGGCGCGGCCCTGAATTGGGACGAGCTTTCTTTTCCCGCGTTGAATCCGATCCGCCAAGAAATCGCTGCAGAATTGTCGTCCCTCGACGTCGATGAAGCGCTGGAAGTGCTCAAACTCTCTGAGAAGCTGCGCGGGGAAGCCGAGTCTAACCGCGAGTTGGCATCCTCCCCGACCATGCCCGCGCTGGAGCGTTTCACCGGCGTGCTGTACGACGCCCTCGACGCCCCCACCCTTCCCCCGGAAGCGCGGAGCTACCTCGCCGTGGGCGATGCACTATTTGGTCTGGTGCGAGCCGATGACCTCATCCCGCACTACCGACTCTCCGGTAGTACGAAACTGGACGGGCGGACGCTGAAGTCGCGCTGGGGTACGGCCATTACGGAGGAGCTGCGCGCGCTTGTCGACGCCGACGAGTTCCTCATCGATATGCGCTCGGGCACCTACCAGCAACTGGGCAAGCTCAAGGACGCCGCCACCGTGCGCGTGGAGACGGTGCAAGAGGATGGCTCCCGCAAGGTGGTCTCTCACTTCAACAAGCACTACAAAGGGGAGCTCGCACGCGTGCTGGCCCTGAGTGGTGAGCGTGTCTCCTCCCTCAAGGATGCGGCCAGTATTGCGCAGGAGGCAGGCATGAGCACCGAATTGCGCGGCACCGAGCTCGTGCTCGTGGTCTGATTTATCTATTTATCAATTTATCAACGCTCGCCGATTTATCTATTTATCAATTTATCTGCCTCCGGAGAAGCGGGGCCATTCAAACCAATGGGTTATAGCGCAAGCTGTTGCGCTTGAGCTCGCACTCAGTGGCAATCGCGATACCGGAGGCAATCTTGCCGCGCTCGCGCAGGCGGAACATGGCATCCACGATGCGATCGCGCAATCCCCAGGGATCGATGGTGTTGATGTACACCTTCGTGCCGCCCTCAAAACCGGCCAGGGTCGATACCCTGAGCTTGATCATCACACGCCACGGCTGCGGCAGATCCACGCTGGGCGGGCGGTGGTGCCACTCTTCATTGCAGGCCACATCCGGACCCACAGCGGCATGCGCTGCGTGGATAAGGTCCGACATCCCGCGTACCTCACCGGGGGTCTGCTCCCAGGGCTCACAGCGCGGCGACTTGGAGAAGATCTCCAGTGTGGGATAGCGGTGGCCAAAGCCGGCGAAGAGAACCGCATAGTCGTTTTCGGCAATAACGAGGTTGCGCTTTGCCGCGTAGCCAACCGCCCAATCGTTGTACATATTCGGGTGCGCCCGCAGAATCGCGTTTTCCTGGTGGGCAGCCATACCTAAGGCGTCAATAGCGACGAGCTGCTTGTGCAGGTGGTCGAAGGATGCGCCCGCCGGTGCTAGCCAGTTCTGGAACACGGCGACATAAGAGGCATATCGGTTGCGCTGGTAGAGCTCGCGCGTCGATTCCGCAGTGAATGTTGTCAGCAGGAAGTGCTCATCGGGGCTCAGCGTGCCGGAGGACGCGAGCTGACTATCATCGACCGCACCCTCCACAAAGTGGCGCGAAGAAATGATGACGTCGTGGCCACCTCCGAAGAAGCCATCGGCGAGGGCGAGCAAAGAGTCGTCGTCCAGCGCGGCATCCTTGCCCGCCGCCTTGAGCTTGGTGCGCACCACATTGAGCACATGCAGGCGCCCAGCTTCGTCGGACTCGTAGCGCTCCTTGTGGCGGGCCACGTCGGGGGCCATGGTGAAGCCATAGTTCTCGTGCCAATAGTCATAGGACACGATCTCAAAAAGGTTGGGCACGCGGCGAAAGGCTGGTACGGACTCATCCAGCTCGTGAGGAAGGAGGCCGCGCTGAATCTCCCCCGAAGCCAGAATACGGGATTTTTCCGGCGGGGTATCCAGCATGCGGCCTGAGCAAAAGGCGCAGGTGTGGGTGAAAGCATCGGTCGCCAGCGGTTGCGGGTCCTGTGCCGGATGCGCGAGCGGGCGGTTGCCGCGGCCAGGCACCGTCCACACCTCCGTTCCGGAGAAGGGGTTGACCTGCTTGACGGTCCCATCAGCCATGGTTTGGATGGGCTCGACGCGGCTAAAGAGTGCTTCGCTCATGCAGCCCAGCGTAGACCTCCGCACCCACCGGTGCGACTAGGCTTGGGGTCCATGCAGCACCGATTCTTTGAAGTAGATGTCTTCGCCACTGGTCCGTTCAGCGGAAATCCTCTCGCCGTGGTCGCTGATGCCGATGACTTGAGCACCGAAGAGATGCAGCGCATCGCGCACTGGACCAATTTCTCTGAGACGACGTTCCTGTGCTCGCCTACGGATCCACGCGCAGACTACCGCGTGAGGATCTTTACCCCCTACGAAGAGTTTCCTTTCGCCGGCCACCCCACACTGGGCACCGCCCGGGTGGCAGCAGAGCTGCTTGAAAAAAGCGGCACCTTAATTCAGGAATGCGGTGTAGGCCTGGTCACCGTGCGCCAGGAGGACGGACGCTTCGCCTTCGCTACCCCGCCCTTGGTGCGCGAGGGGGCTCTCAGCGATGCCGAACGAGCCGACGCAGCTGCAGTTCTCGGAGTTGACGTCGACCGCATCGTTGACTCCGGCTGGGTAGACAACGGCCCCGGATGGCGCCTCATCCAGCTGGATTCCGCCGAGGCTGTGCGCGGACTCAACCCCACGCCCACGCCTGGCGTGAAGGTCGGCGTGGTCGGCCTCACCGGTGGTGATGCCCCCGCGTATGAAGTACGAGCCATTACCGGGCACTTCGAGGATCCCGTCACCGGTTCCTTCAACGGCGGGGCTGCCCAATTCCTCCGCGCTAAAAATGCAGTTCCTGCTCGCTACACCGCGGCCCAAGGTGGCCAGGTAGGACGCGCTGGTCGAGTCTTCATCGATGACGACGGCGAGAACATCTGGGTGGGCGGCAACGCCCACGTGCGCGTCCGTGGCACTCTGGAGTCCCGCGATGCCTAAACCTTCCCTTCCCTTCGAGCTGCACACTGAGTTCGCCCACCGCCTACCCCACCTCGTCGCCGAGGCCCGAGGGGAGGAACAGCCCGCGGCGCGGATCGTGGTGCTCAATGAACAGCTGGCTTCTGCGCTCGGGCTCGACCCAGACTGGCTGCGCAGCGACGAAGGCGTGGAGTTTCTCCTCGGCCGCGGCCCCATCGCTCCCCACGCCATGGCCTACGCCGGCTTTCAGTTCGGGCAGTACAACCCATCCATGGGTGATGGCCGCGCTCTCCTACTGGGAGAGGTCACAGGCCCCACCGCTCCCCATAACCCGGCAGGTCTGTGGGATCTGCACGCCAAGGGGACGGGACCCACACCGTACTCGCGCTTCGGCTCTGATGGTCGTGGCACACTGCGCTCGATGCTGCGCGAGTATCTCTTCTCCGAGTCGATGCATGCCCTGGGGGTACCCACTACTCGGCCCCTCGCGGTCCTTGCCACCGGCCGCCCCATTCAACGCCAAGTGGTGGAGGAGGCGGGCGTGCTGGTGCGCGTAGCCGCAAGCCACATTCGCGTCGGCTCCTTTCACTTCGCCGCGCAGTCCCAGCGGCCCGGAATGCTCGAACAGCTCGCTGACTACACCATTGAACGCCACTACCCCGGTGCCGACTATCAGGAGTTGTTCATCCGTGCCATGGATGCGCAGGCCGCTACGGTCGCCGGATGGATGCAGCTGGGCTTTATCCACGGCGTGATGAATACGGATAACACCACGCTATCGGGCGAGACCATCGACTACGGCCCCTGCGCATTCCTGGAAAACTATGATCCCGATACCTGGTTTAGTTCCATCGATACGCTGGGCCGCTACCGCTTTGGCCGCCAGCCCGACATGGTGGGATGGAACCTCGCGCGGCTCGCTGAATCCCTGCTGCCGCTTCTCGACGACTCCCCTGACTCCGCCCTCGCTTGGGCGCAGGAGGCCATCAATTCCTTTGCGGAACGCTTCGAGAAAGCACGGCGAGTCGAAGCCCTGCAGCGTTTGCAGATGCCTGAAGAGCTTATTCAGGACTACAGCACCGCACTCGCTGAGGCGAGCCCTGACCTCACACAGGCCCACCGAGCTCTCGTCAGCGCCGCGGCAGGTACACCGGCAGCCGCTTATGAGGCGTTCGCGAGCACGCAGTTCGTTGACGCCTACTGCGCGAGTGGCCCCGACGTTGCGCGACTCGAGCGAACCGTGCCGCGCGTGATTCCCCGCCCGCGTCTGGTCGAAGCCGCGCTGGGCGATCTTGATGAGTTCTCCCGCCTTCTCCAGGCCACGACCCACCCCTTCGACCCCGCACCGGACTATGAACAGCCCGGTGGCACGGAGGGCTATCTCACCTACTGCGGCACCTAAGAGTGCAAAACAGAAGGGAACACACCACCGCCCCGAGTTCTCCGTAGGAAAGGAAACGGAGTCTCGGGGCGGTGGTGTGTCTCTATCTTTCACTGCCGCGCTCCCGGTCGGTTTCTCAGGCCGACCGCCCCGCGCGGCTGGGGTTCTCTCTATCTCTCGCATGCGCTCTCTCAAACGCACAACATAAGTATGGAGCATCCTCCTTGGCGAAGCGTTCCGATGCACTGGACGCTTCCTGCCAGTTACTGAGAGTTACCTGCGAAGCGAAACGAGACTACTTGGACTCAAGCTGCAGGGTCTTCTGCGTGTACTCCCACATCTCCTCGTAGAGCTTCTTGTCCTTGGAGAGCTTGGTGCCGTAGGACGGAATCATCTCCTGAATCTTGTCGCCCCACTGAATCATGTGCTCACCGAAGCAGCGCTCCAGCAGCTCGACCATGATGGCCGGGGTGATGGAGGCACCCGGGGAAGCGCCGAGCAGGCCGGCGATATTGCCCTCGGGGTTGTTGATAAGGGTGGTACCGAACTCCAGGGAGCCGAACTGCGGTGCGCCCGCCGGCTTAATGACCTGGACGCGCTGGCCAGCGATGACGGTCTCCCAATCGGCCGGATCGGCGCTCGGGACGTATTCCTTGAGGGTTTCGACGCGCTTGTCGAAGTCCTTGAGGACCTCGGTCACCAGGTACTTGGTCAGACCAAACTCCTGTGCTGCCACGCCCAGGTAAGAGGTGATGTTGTCGGGACGGATGGACTTGAACAGGTCCAGGTAGGAGCCCTTCTTCAGGAACTTCGGGGACCAGCCACCGTAGGGGCCAAACAGCAGGCCTTCTTCACCGTCGATGACACGGGTGTCCAGGTGCGGCACGGACATCGGCGGAGCACCGACGGCAGCCTTGCCATAGACCTTGGCGTGGTGCTGCTTGACCAGCTCCGGGTTCTTGGAGCGCAGCCACAGGCCAGAGACCGGGAAGCCCGCGAAACCAGAGACCTCACGGACACCTGCCTTGCGCAGCAGATCGAGCGCGTAACCGCCAGCGCCGACGAAGACAAACTTGGCATGGACAGCTTCGTAATCACCGGTGTGCAGGTTCTTTGCTACCACGCGCCACTTGGAACCGTCACGCTTAATATCGACGACCTCGTGGCCGTAGCGGATCTCGGTGCCTGCTGCCTTAGCTGCGGTGAAGAACTGCTTAGCCAGGGCGCCAAAGTTAACGTCAGTACCGGCATCGGTCCACGAGATGGCCACCTTCTGGGAGCCGAAATCGCGGCCCTCAGACATCAGGGGCAGCTTCTCCTGGAAGGTGGCGTCATCATCACTGAACTGCATGTTGGGGAACATGTGATTGTCCTTCAGCGCGTCGAAGCGGCGCTTCAGGTAATCCACCTGAATGGAGCCCTGCGCGAAGGACACGTGTGGAACCGGGTTGATGAAGGCCTTCGGGTCAGTGAGGATGCCGTTATTGAGCTGGTGGGACCAGAACTGGCGAGAAACCTGGAACTTCTCGTTGATGTTCAGGGCCTTGGAAACGTCAATGCGGCCGTTCTTCTCCGGGGTGTAGTTCAACTCGCACAGTGCAGAGTGGCCCGTACCGGCGTTATTCCACGGGGAGGAGGACTCAAGAGCAGGACCGTCCAAGCGCTCGAACACCATCTGAGTCCAGCTGGGCTCGAGTTCACGCAGCATGGCGCCGAGGGTGGCGCTCATGATACCTGCACCAATGAGTGCGACCTCAACCTCGTCTACTACTTGTGCTGTCTTCTTATCGGAGGACACTGTACTTATTACCTCTTAGAGTCGATGTATTCGATGTGGTCAAATGCCCTGCGCATGTGGGTGCGCAGGGCGCGGTGAGAAAGCGCTCGACGATGCTAAGGCCAAGCCGGCATACAGACCTCCACTCAGGAAGATCCGTCAAGCATTAATTCCACCTTACGCCCCTTCCTGCGAAATAGGCATTCCTCGAAACATAAATGCCCGAATCCCAAACCACCACCCCTTTTGAGGTGCAGGGCATATCAGCTCAGCTCCCCGCCCATCCGGACGGATCTGACCGCACGACCTATCATGAGCTCCATGACATTTGACAAACTCGAATGGTCAGAAGATCTTCTCGGCCCAGACTTTCAGGCTGCCACGCTCGAGCTCGGCACCGATCCCGATGGTGAAGGCGATGTCTGCGCGACTCTCGTGCGCTACTGCCCCGCCGCCAACGCCCACGACGATCGCCCCGCCCTAGTGTGGGTCCACGGCATGACAGACTACTTCTTCCACGAGCACGTTGCCCGCTACTTCTATGAGCTCGGCTACGCCTTCTATGCAGTCGATTTGCGCAAATGTGGTCGCTCCCGCCAGGAGGGACAAACCTGGCACTACATCAGTGATGTGCAGTATTACGATGCCGACCTCAACGCGGCCCTCGACGCCCTCCCCAACCCACGTGTCGTCATCATGGGACACTCCACCGCCGGCACCATCATCGCTCTGTGGCTTGATCGTCTTCGCCGCCACGACCCCGCGCGTTTCAGCCGTATCGCCGGTGTCGTTTTCAACAGCCCGTGGCTGGCCATGATGGGAATGTCGGACGGCGCTTATGAGGTGGTCAAGCGCATAGTTTATGCCGGCGCTGCTATCGCTCCACGCGTCGAACTACCCGCCGGGGATCTCACCACCTACGGAGAATCCATCCATTCCCACGAACAGGGCGAGTGGGATTTTGATCGCCGCTTGAAACCGCTGGGCGGGCACGCGAAATACTTGGGCTGGGTCGCTGCTGTTTTCCACGGCTTCGACGCCATCCATTCCGGGCGTATCACCATTGGAGTTCCACTGCTGACGATGACCTCGGCGCGCTCGCAACTTGATCAGCCCTATAACGAGTCCTCCAACACGGCCGATGTCGTCGTCGATGTCCGGCAAAGCCAGCGCTGGGCTAAGGAGCTGAGCTCGCGCTACACCCTCCACGTCGTCAAAGATGGCCGCCACGACCTTTTCCTCTCTCGGCCCGAACCGTTGGAGGACGCGCTGAATTCCGCGGCCGAGTGGCTTCGCGTCGTTGCACCGATAAACGCAGAACAGCGTGCTCAATAAGTGTGCGCGCTGCGCGCTCTTCGACCTCCAGAAGCCGCGGCTGTAGAACCTTTAGAATGGTCGCCATGACTTCTGCACAGCACTTTGATCTCGTCATCATTGGCACCGGGTCGGGAAACTCCATCCCCTCCCCCGAGTTTGACGATAAATCTATCGCCATCATTGAAAAGGGAACCTTCGGAGGTACCTGCCTCAACGTGGGCTGCATCCCTACAAAAATGTACGTCTATGCGGCCGACGTTGCGCTTGCTGCGCGTGAAGCCACGCGCCTTGGCGTCAGCGCCCACGTGGACGCTGTGGACTGGGAGGGCATTGTCAAGCGCGTCTTCGACAACCGCATTGATCTGATCGCCCAAGGCGGCGAAGAGTACCGCCGCGGCGAGGAGACCCCAAATATTACGGTCTTTGACCAACACGCGCGGTTCATCGGACCAAAGACCCTGCAGGTGGGCGATGACATTATCACTGGCGACAACATCGTCATCGCTACCGGTTCGCGCCCGGTACTACCTGAGCCCTATGCCAGCGCAACTGCCCCGATCCATACCAACGAAGACATCATGCGCCTGGATAAGCAGCCCCGCAGCCTCATCGTTGTCGGCGGTGGCTACATCGCTATGGAGTTCGCCCATGTCTTTGACGGCCTGCGCACCAAGGTAACCGTGGTCAACCGCTCGGAGACATTCCTCCGCTTCCTCGATGAAGAGCTACGCTCACGCTTCAACGACATCCTGCGAGAGCGTTTCGATGTCCGCATCGGTAGCGCCACGGCGGTGGAAGAAACCGCAGACGGTGTGCGCCTCACCTTGGATAACGGTGACGTCCTGGAAGCAGAGGCAATCCTTGTCGCCACCGGCCGCCAGCCTAACGGCGACCTGATGGATCTCTCCGCCAGTGGGATCGAGATGCACGAGGACGGACGCATCAAGGTCGACGAGTACGGCCGCACCACTTGTGAGGGCGTGTGGGCGCTGGGCGACGTCTCCTCGCCCTACATGCTCAAGCACGTCGCCAACGCGGAGCAGCGAGCAGTGCAGCACAATCTGTTGCACCCAGAGGATCTTCAGCCCATGCCCCACGAGCACGTTCCCGCCGCCGTCTTCACCCACCCGCAGATTGCGACCGTGGGCCTCACCGAAGCCCAGGCCCGCGAGCAGGGCTACGACGTCACAGTGAAGGTACAGAACTTCGGCGATGTCGCCTATGGCTGGGCCATGGAGGATTCAACGGGCGTCTGCAAGCTCGTGGCCGACCGCTCGACCGGTCAGCTCCTCGGCGCTCACCTCATGGGCCCGCAAGCCTCCACTCTCATACAACAGTTAATCACCGCAATGAGCTGCGGCCTCGACATGCGCACGTTCGCCCGTTCACAGTATTGGATCCACCCGGCGTTGCCGGAGGTCGTCGAAAATGCCGTTTTGGGACTAGAGTGGCTAGAGTGATCGTTACAGATCGTTCAGTGATTTTTTTCACACTACCCTTGAACTAATTTCCCCTTATTTATCTATTGGCATTACAAGGCCGCCTTAACGCCCGCAACATCACTCAGCCAGCTTTCAGGGTTTAACCCAATTTGGGGGTACCCCTGCCGCTTGCGTAAAAGAACGCTCCAACTAGCGTGCATTTTGGCTGACCGTTGGATAGGTTTTATACAGACACCGGAACGAGTCGATGGTCTCTGTCGGCTCAGTGTGTTTTGGGGATACCAAACTCATCCCTATCCCTGTGAATCGAGGCTCCTCCGCCAGGAGGCCTTGCACGTACGACATTAAGGAATTTTGATATGCGTATCCGCAATGCAGCCCTCGCCGGCGCTACCGCTCTCGCAGTTGCCTTCGGCGGCTCCACCGTTGCCACCGCAGCCACCTTCGACGGCTCCAACACCACCGAAGCTGTCGAAGACGCAAAGGGCGGTCAGCCTTACGACAAGCCTGAGGGCTCCCTGTCCTCCAAGGTTGGCGGCTGGTTCAACGTCGACGAGGACGACAACATCGGCACCGAGGCTGACGGCCGTGCCATCTTTGGTTCCTCCAAGTCTGAGCACTGCGATGAGGGCGAAGCTGGCGAGTGCACCACCATCGGCGACCAGCCGACCTGGGCCAAGACCTTCTACGGCGTAGGCGTTGCTAGCGCCGTCGCTTCCATCGCCGGCCTCATCGGCGTGGTCTACAACTTCTTCGTCCACGGCCCGTCCTTCTAAGACGCCCCACACACTTTCCGAAAGGCTTAAACTTCATGCGTAACTTCCGCACCGCCGCTGTTGCTGCTGCAACCGCCGCCTCCGTTGCTTTCGCTGGCACCTCCGTTGCTTTCGCTGCTGAGAACACCGAGGAAACCTCCCTCTCCTCCGAGCTGTCCTCCGCAAACGAGAAGGTCAAGAAGGACGACAGCGACGCTACCCTGTCCTCCAAGTGGGGCGACGCTACCGAGGGTGACAAGAAGGTCGCCGGCGCCGACCTCTTCGGCGAGAACACCGCTGATGGCACCACCAACCCGACCTGGGCTAAGGCTTGGCGTGAGGGCACCTACGCTGCTATCGGCTCCGCCATTGCAGGTGCCCTGTTCGCTGCGTACAACTTCGCTGTGTACAACCACATCATCCCGGCACACGTGCTGGACCCGATCTTCCGCCGCTAATTAGTACGCGGACTCGCTGATTAGCTCAGCGCCTTAGAAAGCGCCCATCTCCTTTTACGGAGGTGGGCGCTTTGTCTATCTCCGACCTCTGGCGCAACGGGCGCACGCACCCCCTCCAAACTGACGAAAGTGCTCCGGATCCTTTGAAGAATCCGGAGCACTTTCGTCAACAAGGGCAGCTCTGTGCGTCTTAAGAGGTACTGTCTTAAGACCGAGCCTTACCGCCTCTTAGCTAGTCGAGTTCACCAGGCAGGGTAAGGATCTCGTTGCCGTCATCGGTGATAACGATGGTGTGCTCGAACTGGGCGGTGAACTTGCCATCGGTGTTCTGGACGGTCCAGCCGTTGTCCCAAATCTCATAGTCCAGCGAGCCCAGGTTGATCATCGGCTCGATGGTCAGCGTCATTCCTGGCTCAAGGATGTCGCGGTAGGTCATAGAGTCGTAGTGCAGCACGACGAGGCCGTTGTGGAAGGTGGGGCCTACACCGTGGCCAGTGAAATCGGTAACCACGTTGTAGCCGAAACGATTGGCATAAGACTCAATAACGCGACCAATAACGTTAATCTCACGGCCGGGCTTCGCCGCCTTGATGCCGCGCATCATCGCTTCCTTCGTGCGCTCCACCAACAGCTTGTGCTCCTCCGAGACATTGCCGGCGAGGAAGGTGGCGTTGGTATCGCCGTGCACACCATTCTTGAAGGCAGTGACGTCGATATTGACGATGTCGCCATCCTCAATCACCGTGGTATCCGGGATGCCGTGGCAGACAATCTCATTGAGGGACACGCAGCAGGATTTCGGAAAGCCCAAGTACCCCAGCGTCGACGGGTAGGCACCGTGATCGCACATATACTCGTGCGCAACGCGGTCAATCTCATCCGTGGTCACACCGGGAGCCACAGCCTTTCCGGCTTCCTGCAGAGCGTTGGCCGCTATGCGTGAGGCCTCACGCATAGCCTCAATGACCTCCGGGGTCTGCACAAACGGCTCGCCCTGCGCTTCCTGGACCGTATCCTTCCACACGTACTCTGGGCGTTCGATATCCTTCGGTACCGTGCGGATTGGAGTATCTTTTTCTTGTTTCAGCATCGCGCGCTTAGTCATAACTACTCATGGTAGCCCTCTTCCCCAGCACCCGACAAAGAGCACCATTGGCACGCTCATGAGCGCGCGCTACTGCTCTTGTGCGGGAGCAACCTCGCCGTGGCCTTCCGCGCGGAGGGCATCCAAACGCTGTAGGAAGTTATCAGTGATGTTGACGGAAATCGTCGAGCCACCGCCCAACACCACGAGTGTGGCAAAAGCAATGTCGTCATCGCGGAAGCCGGTAAACCACGCGTGCGAGCCATCGTTGATTTCTGCCTCACCGGTCTTTCCATAAATGGTTCCCTGTGCTTGCATACCCGCCGCAGTACCGCTCGCCACCACCTGACGCATCATGTCCCGTACCTGATTCAGCGTCTCCTCACTCGGCGCGGAGACCTCCTCGGAAACCTTGGTCTCCCGTGTCTCGATGAGAGTCGGCGTCGGGGTCTTGCCAGCCGCTACCGTCGAAGAAACAAGCGCCATGCCGAAGGGAGAGACAAGGTCAAGGCCCTGGCCATAGCCCGCTTCCGTGCGTTCAAGCGGGGTTTCTCCCTCTGGGATCGAACCGGTAATCGTCGAGAGCCCCGGCACCTCGTAGTCGATGCCCAGCCCGTATTGCTTGCCCACGTCGCGAAGCTCACCCTTGGGGAGGTCGGTCGAGATCTGCGCGAACGTGGTGTTGCAGGATTGTGCAAAGGCTTGGCGCAGCGGTACCGAGCCGAGCGAGAACCCGTTGTAGTTGGTCACGGTGCGCCCGTACAGATCCATGGTGCCCGGGCAGGGCACGATGGAATCTGTGGACAGGCCTTGCTTGTCGACGCCCGCCGAGGCCGTAATAATCTTGAAGACCGATCCGGGAGGGAACTGGCCTTGGAGGGCGATGTCGCCCTTCTTATCTGCTTCCGGGGTTTGCGCCACGGCCAGAATTTCGCCCGTGGAGGGGCGCATGGCCACAATCATGGCCTCGTACCCGGGGTGCAGATTAATGGCTTCTTGCGCAGCACGCTGAACGTCATAGTCCAGCGAAACCTTGATGGACGGAGCCGCTTCGGGCTCGTGATACTCGACGTCGGATAGCGCAGCCCCGTGTTCGTTCACGACAGAGACGGACCAACCATTCTTGCCATCGACTTCTTCAGAAACCATGGATCGTACACGGGAGAGGATGTCGGGTGCCAGGCCGGTATCGCGAGTGATGAGCGCCGGTTCCTCATTGAAGCGAATCCCTTTCTGGTTTTCCAGAACGGGACGCAGCCTCGCTGCCTGGGCCTCGTTGAGCATGGTGACCGAATAGGAACCATCGATCCCTTCGAGGTTTGTAGCAAGTTCGCCAGAATCAACCTCCGGAATGGAGTCATCCTCCCGATGCGCTTGGCTCAAAGCGCCGGAAACCTTAGCTGCCAGCGGGCGCGGGTCATCAACAGCGTCGGTGTCGACAACAAGGCGGTATTGCAGCCCCGGTGACATCAGCTCAACGCCATCGGAGGAGACCACGCCCGCGCGCTTCGGCGCGACTGAGCGCAGCTCGAGGTGCTGGTGCGCGCCGAGATCGGGGTGAATGATGCTGGGCTGCCAGCGGACAGTCCAGTCCTTGTCCTTGCGAGTCAAGGCCATAGACGTGTCATAGCGGAGGGAACGATTACGCGGCAGAGTCCACGTCACTGAATAGTGCGCGGTGGCCTGAGCCTCTTCCTGATCTACCCCGGTCAGTTCGACGTCGAGGCCCTCTGCTTGCAGGCCCGCGAAGGTGGCGTCAAGGGTGTTCGTGGCGGTCGAGCCATCGTCGATCAGCTGCACCAGCTCTTCGTTGTTGCGAGTTTCCATGCTCTCGAGAAACTCTTCTGCAATTGGGCGTGCGGACACCGGCTTGGGGGTACATCCCACCACAGACGACGCCGCGAAACCTACCGCACCCAGCAGCGCCACGAACCTCTTCATGCTTGGGCAGCGTAGCAGCCTGGGGCGGCGCGGCGGCCACCCCACACCGCAGGCGTGCTACTTGGTAACGCGAACCTCAGCCTTGGCGCCTTCCACGGCCTCCAGGCCCTGTTCTTCTGCCAGGCGCATTGCTTCTTCGATGAGCGTTTCCACGATCTTGGATTCGGGCACGGTCTTGATGACCTCACCCTTGACGAAGATCTGGCCCTTGCCGTTGCCAGAGGCCACACCGAGATCTGCATCGCGGGCCTCGCCCGGGCCGTTCACCACGCAGCCCATGACGGCCACGCGCAGCGGGAATTCCATGCCGTCGAGGCCTTCGGTGACTTCGTTGGCCAGCTTGTAGACGTCCACCTGTGCGCGGCCACAGGACGGGCAGGAGACAATCTCCAGCTTGCGCGGGCGCAAGTTGAGGGACTGCAGGATCTGGTCGCCGACCTTGATTTCTTCCACCGGATCCGCCGAGAGGGACACGCGGATGGTGTCGCCGATGCCTTCGGCAAGCAGGGCGCCGAAAGCAACCGAAGACTTGATGGTGCCCTGGAATGCGGGGCCGGCCTCGGTGACGCCAAGGTGCAGCGGGTAGTCACACTGAGCGGCGAGCTGACGGTAGGCCTCTACCATGACGACTGGGTCATTGTGCTTTACGGAAATAGCGATGTCTCCGTAGCCGTGCTCCTCAAAGAGGCCAGCTTCCCACAGTGCGGACTCGACGAGGGCCTCTGGGGTTGCCTTGCCGTATTTCTCCATGATGCGCTTGTCCAAGGAACCTGCGTTGACGCCGATGCGAATCGGAATACCGGCATCGCCCGCCGCCTTGGCGACTTCCTTCACGCGACCATCAAATTCCTTGATGTTGCCCGGGTTGACGCGCACGGCAGCGCAGCCGGCGTCGATGGCGGCGAAGATGTACTTGGGTTGGAAGTGGATGTCGGCGATCACGGGGATCGGAGACTTCTTGGCAATCGCCGGCAAAGCCTCCGCGTCCACCGTCTTCGGGCAGGCAACGCGAACGATGTCGCAGCCCGATGCGGTCAGCTGGGCAATCTGCTGAAGGGTGGCGTTGACGTCGTGCGTCTTCGTCGTGGTCATCGACTGCACTGAAATCGGGTGATCAGAGCCCACGCCCACCTGGCCAACCATGAGCTGACGCGTCTTGCGGCGCGGCGCCAGGGTGGGAGGCGGGCCGTCGGGGATTCCAAGACCAATAGGGGTCGACATGTGTGCTCCTTGCTAATTGGGTTTTAACGCCCCTACTCTAGCACCGCGCACCGCAGGTGGATCACTAGCCAAACAGCCGAATTGGGTTAACCACGTCCGCAATCATGATGAGAGCACCCACCGCCATGAGGAGGAAAGCCAGCACATAGGTCACCGGCATGAGCTTGGTGTAATCCGCGGGCCCCTTCGGGTCCTTGCCCATGAGGCGGCGCAGGGCGTCGCGGATCTTCTCATAAATGATGACGGCGATATGGCCGCCATCGAACGGCGGGAGTGGGATGAGGTTAAACAGCGCGAGGAAGAAGTTGAGGGTGGCCAGCATCATGAAGAAGGATGACCACAGGCTCCGCTCGACCAACTCGCCGCCCACCCGGGAGGCTCCCACCACGGACATTGGTCCGTTAACATCGCGCTCCTGCCCAAAGATGGAGGCCACCACGCCCGGGATCTTCGCTGGGAATTGCGCGATTCCTTGGACCGTGGCGTTGAGCGCATAGCCCGAGTAGCGGGCGGTCGCCGGGAAGGCATCAACGAAGGAGTAGGTCTCCCTGATATCGATAATCTGGTTGCTCATACCGATGGCGCCGACCTCCACCAGTTGCCCCTCGGCGTTGAGTCGAGTCACCGTAGCAAGTGTGATGTCGAAGTCACGCGGCTCGCCATCGCGCTCAACGGTGAGGGTGACGGTATCGCCGGGATAGTTCATGACCGTATCGCGCAGCTGCGCGAAGGAGTCCATGGTCTCGCCATTGAGTGCTAGGACGATATCCCCGGACTCCACGCCCGCCTCACCAGCTGGGCCCAGCCCTTGGCAGGAATCTAGGGTGCCGTCAGCCTTCTGGTTCACAGCACAGGACACTTCACCAACGCGCGGACGGACATCCGCGTCTGGGTTGGGCAGGCCCGTGGTCATGGCGATGAGCAGCAGGATAATGAAACCCAACAAGAGGTTCACCGTGATGCCGCCGGCCAGCACGATGACGCGCTGCCACGCCGGCTTCTTGTACATGGCGTAGGGCTCTTCCTCCTCTGTGAGGAACTCATCCTGCGCCGTCATGCCCGCGATATCGCAAAAGCCACCCACTGGAAGAGCTGCGAGGCCGTATTCGGTGTGGCCGCGCGTAAAGGATGCGACGCGCGGACCAAAGCCAATGAAGTAACGCCGCACACGCATACCGAAGGCACGGGCGGTGAACATGTGGCCGGCCTCGTGCAGGGCAACGGTAATGCCGATCCCCAAGGCGAAGAGGACTATGCCGAGGACATTTGCCATAAAGTAGACGGCTTTCTAACGAGCGAGTGAATCCACCAACGCATTTGCGCGACGGCGGGCCTCACCTTCCACGGCGAGGACATCATCGACGCTAGAGGGTACACCAGCGAACTCCGAGGCCTGACCCACGACGTGGCTAACCACGTCAACAATTTCCGGGAAGTGGATGCGACCCGCCAGGAAAGCCGCTGCTGCCTCCTCGTTCGCAGCGTTATATACAGCGGCATGCGTGCCGCCGGCAGCGGCTACCTCGCGGGCAAGGCGAACGGCTGGGAAGGCTTCGTCATCGAGCGGCTCGAAGCGCCAGTCATGAGCGGCGGAAAAGTCCAACGCCGGCTGAGCGCCGGGTACTCGGTGTGGCCAGTCCAGCGCCAACGAGATCGGCAGCTTCATCGACGGCGGGGAACACTGCGCAATCGTGCAGCCATCGGTGAAGGTGGCCATGGAGTGCACGATGGATTGGGGGTGAACGGTGACATCAATAAGGTCCGGGTGGATGTCGAACAGCAAGGTCGCCTCGATGAGCTCAAGGCCCTTATTCACCAAAGTCGCCGAATTCAGGGTGTTCATCTGCCCCATCGACCACGTCGGGTGTTGCGCTGCTTGCTGCGGGGTGACATCCCACATCTCCTCGCGGGTCCAGCCACGGAAAGGACCACCGGAGGCAGTAAGAACGAGGCGCTCGAGCTCCACACCGCTGCCCGCACGCAGGCACTGCGCCATGGCGGAATGCTCGGAATCCACCGGAATAATCTGCCCCTCCCCCGCCAAGCGGGTGACGATGGAGCCGCCGGCGACAAGGGATTCTTTGTTCGCCAACGCCAACAGCTCGCCCTTCTCCAAGGTGGCGATGGTGGAGGCCAAGCCCATGGATCCAACAAGTGCGTTGAGAACCTTATCCGCATCGATGGCCTTGACAAGTTGTTCTGCGGAGTCTGGGCCCGACAGCACAGCGCCGCCGAGAGCCTCGGAAACGGTGCGGGCCGCCTCGGGCTTAGCGACGGCCACGTGGTCAAACGAAAGGTTGAGAGCGCGGGCCTGCTCAATAACGAGCTGTGGGTTGGACCCACCGGCAGCGATACCCACGACTGTGAATTTATCTGGATTATCCGCGATAACGTCCAGAGCCTGGGTGCCAATCGAGCCAGTAGAGCCGAGAATCAGAATGCGTTGGGTACTCACCCTGTTCACACTAGCCGGAGTCATAGGTGCTCCGATAGCGAAAGGCGGGGGTGTTTAATCGCGGTTGTCGGCAGGATCATTTAAACTACTACACAGAATAACTGGCATTTTTCGTGCGCTCGCTCGACTCAACTAGTTCTATCCAGGGTGAGCTGCATGTACACGCAAAGGAGAGCAAGTGTCTTCCCACAAGCCGGCATCGCAGGTTTTCGACGGCGTATCCACCGATGACGTCCCGTCCGCAGGTTTCGGTTGGTCCCGCATCAGCCGCTCGGGCGTACAGATCGCCGGCTGGACGTCCGTCGTCTTCCTGCTTGCTTATAACTTTGGTAACCACAAGGGCCACGTGGAGACGATTTGGCTGATCACTCTGGCAGTCCTTATCGCCCTCGGTTTGGTGATTTACGCCCTGCAGCCGAAGCTCTCCCAGGTGCGCACCTTGACCGCCCGTAACAAGCCGGTAGGCCACGAGGAGCCGGACTGGGCATACGAGCAGAAGACCGTTCACAACGTCTACGCTTCCCTGACTGATGATGAGCTGCGTGCCCTCAACATCGAGCCTTCTCGCGTTGCCCACCTTCGTGATGTGACCGAAGGCCGCCACGCTGCCAAGCCGGTGGCTAACTAACGCTTCTTCGCTTTACGCAAAGCTCCCTTTCTGCAGTTCACGGATGGCCTGCAGAAAGGGAGCTTTGTTTTATCTCTTTCACTCCTAGGTCACGTATCGGTTGACCACCGCGTAGATTTCCGGGGTTCGCTCTTGTGCTCTGTTTCCAGCGAAGCGCCAGACAACGGCGTAAACCAGCGCCGGAACCAGCAGCGAAACCATTACTGCAACGTAAAGCAGCCAGCCTCCTCGCTCGTAAACGAGGGCAGAAACCACGATCCCCGGAAGCGCGGGCACCCACACCAACAGCATGCCGACAAACGCAGTGAGAAAAGCACCAGCGGAATAGCCAGATTTATCATTCCACCGGTTCTGCCCAGGGGCGGACAAGGGATATGGGTTAAGCACAGTAAGGCCCAAGCCCACCGCCGCCGTGGAGATAAATACTCCTAGGGCCACAGCTGTGCTCACCATGCCCAAGGTGCCGTCATCACCAAAGACAAGAACCACTACGGCAAGCAGAACAAACCCAATCAAAGGAATAGTCACGTGTGCGAGGTGGCGCGCATGAAGTATGGTGCGCGGGGCAACCGGCGCCACCATGTGGACCCAGTTCGATGGCCCGTCGAAGCCATAATCATTAGCCAAGAGCGAAGAGAGCACGATTGCGCTGAAGCACAGCATAAAATAGGCGGTGAAGTCCTCGCCCTTCCACAGCTGATAGAGCGTCACCACGCCAAACAGAGGCATCATGTACAGCATGCCTGTTTGCCGCTTGTCACGGGTGAGATAACGCAACGCGCGGGTATATTCCATCGCCGCCGGACTGGAATAAGACCACGCGCCCAACTCCAACTTGGATACTCCCTTGCCCGTCACCTCGCTGGCTGCGTCACCACCCGCTCCCGGATTGCGCATGAGGCCGGTTATCTGACGGGACCACACCCATGCCAACAGGCCAAGGCTGGCCACCGCGATCAGTAGTTGGGCTAGGGCGGTGATGAGCTGGCCGTCGGCAAGCGCGAGCGCCCACCCCACCCCTGCGCCAAACGGGGTCCAGGCGCTGACAGCGCCTACCGTGTTTAGCGGCGGCAAAGACTCCAAGACGCTCTGCGCCTGCAGCATGCCAAAGACGAGCAGGCCCATAACCACCATCGCCGCGATTTGGGTGCGGGATTTCTGGGAATCTGCGATAGCGGAAGCCACTTGGCCAAGGCATTCGCCGAAGATAATGGTCGTGACACACGACAGAACCATGCCGACGACGAAGGGCACTGCGGCCCACCCAGGCCCCGTCAGTATAAGGAAGATGCTGCCGATGATCGCATATACCAGGGAAAAGACAACCGACATGATGGCGCGGGTAGTCAACAAGCTGGAAAGGAAGAGGCCCGGAAGAACCTCGCGGGGAGTCAGAGGAAGAGCTCCCAGGGTTGTCGGGCTCAACTGGTTCTCCCCCGCCGGCATGAAAAGAGCGAGGAGAACGTAGATGAGCATGCCGCCTGCCACCCCGACGGTCAGCGCTTGGTAACCGTGACCCGGGGTGGTGATATCGGAATACACCATGAAGGCGAGCGAAACGAGACCGATAGCCCCGTAGAGAAGCATCATCAGCCCCATGATGAGCGTCGACGGGTTGGAGGCGACACTGCGCCACCACAGGGTGCGGTGAAGCCTGAACAGAGTGGACGTCATTCGCGCTCACCTGCCGACGGGGAGCGCAGCCACCCAAACTTCGAGACGTCCAGATCCCGTCCCCCAACGGCCGCGATGAACAGATCGCTCAGGCTTTGGCCCTGGCGGACATCCTCAACGTGGCCTGCGGTGATGACTTGGCCGCCGTTGATGATCGCAACGTGATCGCATAGACCCTCAACAAGCTCCATGACGTGCGAAGACAAAATAACCGTGCCGCCACGCGCAGCATAGGCGCGCAGCATCTGCTGGATGAGGCGCCCGGAGACCGGATCCACGGCTTCCAGCGGCTCATCCAAGATGAGCACCTCTGGGTTGTGCAGGACAGCGCCGGCCAAGAGGATCTTTTTGGTCATGCCGGCGGAATAATCCGCGATGCGTTTGTCGGCGGCATCGGAGAGGGAGAGGGCGTCGAGAAGCTCCTGCGCACGGCGCAGCGACTCGGCGCGTTCCAGCTTGTGCAAAGCACCGAGGTAGTGGAGATACTCAGCGCCCGTGAGGCGGTCAAAGACCGGCGCACCATCCATGAGCAGACCCATGGCCCGCTTGGCGGGAATGGGCTCCTCCCACACATTGTGACCAGCGATGAAGCTGGAGCCTGAATCGGGACGCTGGAGGCCACAGGCCATGGTCAGCATCGTGGTCTTGCCCGCACCGTTGGGCCCCACTATCCCGTAGATGGATCCGCGTGGAACATCCAGGTTGAGGCTATTGACAGCGATCTGAGAACCAAAGGACTTGCGCAGATCGCGCACCGCCAGAGCTTGGGTGCGCGGATCAGCGGCTAAGTCCGCACGATAAGGATGAGTCATAAGCATTAACGGTATCAAGAACCATTAATGCTTTGTTCTCCGAAAAACTATCGTTAGGAAACTGTAAGCAGAGCCCTTAAGCGGTCTCGCGCTCGTCGGCGGCAAGCTGGCCACAGGCCGCAGCGATTTCATCGCCCTTGGTATCGCGCACGGTGCACGGCACGCCCTGCGCGATAACGCGGCGAACGAACTCGTCCTGGCGCGCCTTCGGAGCGGCGTCCCACTCGGAACCCGGCGTGGGGTTAAGCGGAATGACGTTGACGTGAACCTTGGAGCCCAGCGCCGCATGGAGCTTCCGGCCCAGCATGTCGGCGCGGAAATCCTGATCGTTCTTATCGCGGATCAGCGCATACTCGATGGAGACGCGGCGGCCAGACTTATCGGCATAGTACTTGGCGGCGTCGAGCACCTCCTCGACCGGCCAGCGGTTGTTGACAGGCACGAGAGTATCGCGCAGCTCATCGTCCGGGGTGTGCAGGGACACTGCGAGGGTGCAGGACAAATCCTCATCCGCGAGCTTGCGGATGGCCGGGGCCAAGCCGACCGTCGATACAGTGACGTTGCGCTGGGACAGGCCGAAGCCGCTGAGATCAGGTCCGGTAATCTGGCGCACCGCATGAACCACGCGCTTGTAGTTGGCCAGCGGCTCGCCCATGCCCATGAAGACAACATTGCTTAAGCGCCCGCCTTCCTCTTCCATGAGGCGAGCAGCATGCCTAAACTGCTCCACGATTTCCGCAGTGGACAGGTTGCGGTCCAGCCCGCCCTGGCCGGTGGCGCAGAACGGACAGGCCATGCCGCAGCCGGCTTGGGAGGAGATACACAGGGTGGCGCGCCCTGGGTAGCGCATGAGCACGGACTCCAGCAGCGTGCCGTCGTGCAAACGCCACAGGGACTTGGTGGTCTCGCCGTCGTCGGTGGAAGTCTGCCGGATGGGTTGCATGAGCGTGGGGAACAAACGCTCCTGGACTGCCTCACGGGAGGCAGCCGGGATATCCGTCATCTCGGAAACATCGGCGGTGTGGTGGACGTAGTAGTGCTTGGCCAGCTGCTTTGCCCGGAACTTAGGCAGGCCAAGTTCCGCGAGCGCCTCAATGCGCTCGGCCTCGGTCAGGTCCGCGAAGTGCTTCGGGGGTAGCCCGCGGCGCGGAGCAGAGAAATTCAGTTTCAGTGGTTCAGCCATGGTAGAGCCCATTTTCCACGTTTTCGGCCACATTATCCAATCTAAGCTCTGCTGGAGTGGCGAAAGTGACATCTCAACCTATTTAATAGATGCATGACGAATCCAGAAAACTCCCCTGAGGAATTCCGCACCACCGCTCCGGCCGACGAGCCTCTGACCGACCTGTCTGCGGAAACCACTTCCGGTGGCGGTGCGGTGGAGCCGGCTCCGCGCGCAACCGACTATGACAATAAAAATGACGGAAAGGTCAAGGGCTCCTTCGCCGCCAGCACGTGGATTGCCCTCATCGTGGGCTTCTTGCTGCTCATCGTCCTTATCATCTTCATCCTGCAGAACCAGCACCAAGTACCGCTGAACTTCCTTAACTGGTCAGTGCAGTTCCCCGCCGGTGTCACTTACCTCATCTGCGCCATTGCCGGCGCGCTCATTATGGCCCTGGTGGGCGGCTGGCGCATGTTCGAGTTGCGCCGCCAGGTACGCAAGCAAGCGCGCCGCTAAGACCTACGGCGCCAGGGTGGTCAGGAAGCTCATTGCCACCCACGTGACCATCGCGGATGGCAGCATGCCATCCAGGCGGTCCATGATGCCGCCGTGACCGGGCAGCAAGGCAGACATATCCTTGATGCCCAATTCCCGCTTAAACTGAGACTCCACCAAGTCACCGAGGGTGGCGCAGAAAACGAGCCCGAGGCCCATGAGCGCGCCCACCCATGGAGTGTGGTGCAGCAGGAACGCGAAACTCAATGCACCGGTCAGGGTGCCGAAAACTACCGAGCCGGCAAAGCCCTCCCACGACTTCTTGGGGCTCACCGCGGGGGCCATGGGGTGCGATCCAAACATCACGCCGGCGATGAAACCACCGGTGTCGGAGGCGACGACGCAGAGCATAAACACGACAATCGACGCCGCCCCCGAGGCGAAGGGGGTCTCCACCCGCGAAAGCATCGCGGCAAAAGTGCCAAAAAGTGGGATCCAGGTGAGAACGAAAATACCCACGGACATATCGCGCAAATAGTTGATCGGGGGGCGATGTCTGCCGTTGTGAAAGAGGCGGCCGAACATGAGCGCCAAGACCGCAACCACATAAACCGCGACGAGGCCAGAAGCATTGAGGAACCACGAGACCCACACCATGGCTTGTCCCAAGACGATGAGCAATGTCCGCGGGACGTAGTAGGAGTGCTCCCGCAGCCTGGTAAGGACCTCCCACATGGCTAGGCCCAGCGCTGTGGCTACGACGAGGTACCACACAAGGGGCCCGGCCCACACCGCAAAGACAACGAGCGCGCCCAAACCAACGCCAACGGCAATCGCCGCGGGCATGTCTCGACCCGCGGAGTTTTTGGGTTTGGGCATTCGGCTCGAGTGCTCAGTGCTCACGCGTGCTCCTCATTCAATCGTGGGGTAAGTCAAGGTCTACACAGAAAAGACCGCCGTGCTGGTCGGTGCCTGGCGCGGCGGCAAGTCAAAACTCTGTGAGCGCGGAGGCTAGACCTCCATGAGCTCTTCTTCCTTGTTGGCTACGAGCTGGTCCACCTGCTCGATGTAGCCGGACGTAATCTTTTCCATCTCCTTCTCGGCGGCGATAACCTCGTCCTCACCCGCGTCGCCATCCTTCTGCAGCTTCTTCAGCTGCTCCATGGCACGGCGGCGGATGTTGCGGATAGCAATTTTGCCGTCCTCGCCCTTGCTCTTGGCCATCTTGACCATGTCACGGCGGCGCTCCTCGGTCAGCTGCGGGATGGTCACGCGCAGTACCTGACCGTCGTTCGTCGGGTTCACGCCCAGATCCGAGTTGCGAATCGCGTTCTCAATCTCATTCATCACGGACTGTTCATAAGGCTTGATGAGCAGCATGCGCGGCTCAGGGACCGAGATGGTGGCCATCTGGGTAATAGGGGTCGGAACCCCGTAGTACTCAGCGACCAAGCCGTTAAACATGGACGGGTTGGCGCGGCCGGTGCGGATGGTGAGCAGCTGCTCACGGGTGTGCTCTACCGAAGCGGTCATGTGCTCTTCAGCTTCGAGCTGGATCTCGTCGATCATGAGGGTTACAACTCCCTTGAAATAGTCAAAAGTTCTGGGAAAGAATTTAGCAGGTCGCAGCCCATTTGTACTAGGACTGAACCAGCGTGCCGATCTTCTCGCCGTTGACGGCACGCTTGATGTTGCCCTCGGTGAGGAGGTTGAAGACCAAAATCGGCATATTGTTGTCCATGCAGAGGCTGAACGCGGTAGCATCGGCCACCTTCAGACCCTTCTCAATAACCTCACGCGGGGTGATTTCGGAATACAGTTCGGCATCCGGGTTGGTCCGGGGGTCGGCCGAATAGACGCCGTCGACTGCCTTGGCCAAGAAGAGGACTTCCGCGCCGATCTCTAGGGCTCGCTGCGCCGCAGTGGTATCGGTGGAGAAGTACGGCATGCCCATTCCGGCGCCGAAGATGACGACGCGGCCCTTTTCCAAGTGGCGGTCGGCACGCAGCGGGAGGTAGGGCTCAGCGATCTGGGCCATGTTGATGGAGGTCTGCACGCGGCAGTCGATGCCCTGCTGTTTGAGGAAGTCCTGCAGCGCCAGGGAGTTCATGACGGTGCCGAGCATGCCCATGTAGTCGGAGCGCGCGCGGTCCATGCCGCGCTGGGAAAGTTCGGCGCCGCGGAAGAAGTTACCGCCGCCGATAACGACGGCGATTTCGGTACCCTGCTGCGCCACCTCGGCAATTTGGCGGGCGACGTTTTCTACCACATCAGGGTCGATGCCGACCTTGCCACCGCCGAACATCTCACCGCCCAGCTTGAGCATGACTCGCTTGTATCCGGTTCGCTTCGGTTCAGGGTTGGTCACGGTCTTCATCGTCTCCTTCACGCATGGCGACGCTTCAGTTAAGCGCTTGAATAATTCTGTTCCATCTTAACCATAGGAAGCCGCTTGCTAATACTCAGCTGCGTGCGAGCCCCACCCTCAGGGGCAGGCTAAAACAGCGAACTCCCTCCCCCACTTCTTTCCTTTGGCCACACGGCGTAGGGAATAGGAGTGGAGGAGGGAACGGAAGGCAGCCGCCGCACGACATGCGGCCATGACTGCGAAAGCTTCAGAAGCGCTTAGACGCCGACCTCGTAACGGACGAAACCGGTAATGGTGGTGCCAACCTCGTCTGCGACCTGCTTAACGGTCTTCTTGGAGTCAGACAGTGCTGCCTGCTCCAGCAGGACCACGGACTTGTAGAAGCCGTTCAGGCGGCCTTCCACAATCTTCGGCAGGGCAGCCTCCGGCTTGCCCTCCTCACGGGTGGTGGCCTCAGCGATCTCGCGCTCCTTCTCAACGATCTCAGCCGGAACGTCCTCGCGGGTGAGGTACTCAGCGTTCATAGCTGCGATCTGGAGAGCGACTGCGTGAGCGCCTTCTGCGTTGCCCTCGTAGGACACCAGGACACCCACTGCCGGCGGCAGGTCAGCGGAACGCTGGTGCAGGTACACAGCTACGTTGTCACCCTCAATGGTGACGGCACGGCGGGCCTGCAGCTTCTCGCCGGTCTTTGCGGACTCTTCGTCGACGACCTCGGAAACCTTCTTGCCGTCAATCTCCAGGTTGTTGAGTTCCTCACCGGAGTTGACCTTGGCCTCACCAGCAGCCTCAGCGATCTTGGCAGCGAAGGACTTGAAAGCCTCGTTCTTGGCCACGAAGTCGGTCTCGCAGTTGATCTCCACCATCGTGTTGCCGGAGACAGCAATCAGACCCTCAGTTGCCTCACGCTCAGCGCGCTTGGACACGTTCTTTGCGCCCTTGATGCGCAGGTACTCAACGGCCTTGTCGTAGTCACCCTGGGACTCGTCGAGAGCCTTCTTGCAATCGAGCATGCCGGCGCCGGTGGCCTCACGCAATGCCTTTACGTCTGCAGCAGTGTAGTTCGCCATAGTTGGAGCGATCCTCCTTGGATTTAAACGGTATTCGTTGAAATAGCGTAGCTGAATCGCTACCACCACGTCGCGTTGAGGGGGTGTTAGCTTTCTCCCACTCCCCCAACGGAGGAAACCCTCTGCGTGGTGTTTCACCCCTGTGGTGTGTCACGCGCCTTCGCAAGCTTCGGAAAACACGTGAGAAAAAGCCCCCATCTCCGCGGACAGTAGGCGCCGCGCGGTACGGGGGCTTCAGGTATGCAGATTACTCTGCGGACTTCTCGGCGTCCTCGGACTTCTCAGCGGAAGCCGGGTCAGACGCAGCGGCAGCCTCAGCGGCGTCGCGGGCGTCCTTCTCAGCGGTGTCGCCGGCAGCCTCCTTGGCCTGTGCAAGCTGACGCTCCTCGCGAGCCTTCTTGCCCTCATCCACAGCGGTGGCGATGATGCCGGAGAGCAGCTTGGTGGCGCGGATAGCGTCGTCGTTGCCCGGAATCGGGAAGTCGACCTCATCCGGGTCGCAGTTGGTGTCCAGGATGGCAACAACCGGGATGTTAAGCTTCTGGGCTTCCTTGACCGCGATGTGCTCCTTGTTGGTGTCAACGATCCACAGTGCGGACGGAGCCTTGGTCATATCGGAGATACCGCCCAGGACGCGCTCCAGCTTGGTGCGCTCGCGGGTCAGCATCAGAACTTCCTTCTTGGTGCGGCCCTTGTAGCCGTCCTCAGCTGCATCCATAGCCTGCAGCTCCTTCATGCGCTTCAGGCGCTTGGAGACGGTCTGGAAGTTGGTGAGCATGCCACCGAGCCAGCGGTGGTTCACGTACGGCATACCAACGCGGGAAGCTTCTTCAGCAACGGCTTCCTGAGCCTGCTTCTTGGTACCAACGAAGAGGATGGTGCCGCCGTGTGCGACGGTCTCCTTCACGAACTCGAAGGCCTCATCGATGTAGGTCAGCGTCTGCTGCAGGTCGATGATGTAGATGCCGTTACGGTCGGTGAAGATGAAACGCTTCATCTTCGGGTTCCAGCGACGGGTCTGGTGACCGAAGTGGACACCAGCGTCGAGGAGCTCGCGCATGGTTACGACTGCCATGTTTCGCTCGCTTTCTATATGTTGTTTCGGTTTTGCAAAGATTGTGCGATGTTTTATCCCGCACCCTAGCAACGAAGGCCCTGGTTAACACCCCATTATCCTGGGGACCACGTCAACCACGGACTGTCTCTTCCTTAACCCAGGAAGCGACTACTTCGCCGCGCGTAGTCAGTCCATGTGGTAACCATTCGGTGCCGAGCACAGACTGCTGTGGGCTAGCTTAGTACTGCACACACGGTGATTCCAAACGACGCGACCGAATCACCTCCGCTGGATTGTTGACAGGCTTAACGAACTTTTCCCTAGCGCACCATGGGTTACTTCTGTAACGAGTTATCCACAGGTCGACCGCACGCTCTTCCCTCGAGCCGCGCTCACGCGCAGGCTTGAGGTCATGCGTCACCGTCTACTTTGTTTATCTGCCCTGCTATGCGTTTGGGCCGCGCTTGCCGACGTCCCCCTCGCCGCCGCCTTCGTCGACCCCACCACTGGGGAGCCGGTTGCTTCGCGTGTCTTGCGTGGCTTCGAACCTCCTGAGAAGCGGTGGATGGCCGGGCACCGCGGTGTCGATCTGGATCTGCCCGTCGGCGGTAAGGTGCGTGCCGCTGGCGACGGCGTTGTGTACTTCGCAGGCTCCATAGCGGGTAAGCCAGCCCTTTCGATTGCTCATGGCAACGGCCTACGCACCACTTATCAACCAGTGTTCGCGCGGGTTAAGAAAGGTGACCGAGTGCAGGAAGGAGACGTGATCGGCACGCTCGCGCCGTCCGTGGATGGCTATCCGGGACTCCATTGGGGCGCAATTAAAGGTCGCGAGGACTACATCAACCCGCTGGATCTCCTCGGCGAGCCCGTCATTCGACTCAAGCCCGCGGGTGGGAGCGAGCGTAGACGTCCTTAAGGCGCTGGGCAGAAACGTGCGTATAGACCTGCGTGGTCTGCAGAGAAGAATGGCCGAGCAACTCTTGCACGATGCGTAAATCGGCCCCGCCCTCGAGCAGATGCGTAGCCGCGGAGTGGCGTAGGCCGTGCGGGGTGAGCCCCGGCGCGCCCGTGACTTGTGCGGCGCGTTCGACGACGCGGCGGACCTGGCGCGCATCGATTCGGCGTCCGCGCGTGCCCACGAAGACCGCTTCCGTTTCACCGGCGAGCTCGGGGCGCCCCGTCTTCAGCCAGGCGCGCAGCGCGTCGTGGGCCGCGTCCCCGAAGGGAACGACGCGCTGCTTATTGCCCTTACCAGTCACGCGCGCGGTGCGGCGGGAAAGATCCACATCCCCGATGTCCAAGCTCACCAATTCGGCTACGCGCGCGCCGGTGGCATAGAGAAACTCGAGCATGGCGCTATCACGCAGGAAATGGATCTCATCGGCGGAAACGGCATTGCCCATCAGCTCCCCGGCGGCGGCGGGCGACATCACAGTGGGCAGATGCTTGCCCACCTTGGGCGTAGCCAGGCGCTGGGCGACATCAGTCTCGAGGTGCCCCTCACGCGCGGCCCACGTGGAAAAGGCGCGCACCGCTGCGGTACGCCGCGCCAGCGTGGAGCGAGATTTTCCCTCATCGACGGCACCCGCCAGCCATGCGCGAAGGGCGTTCAGAGTAAATGACGAGAAACTCGGGACGTCGGCAGCCAGCAGGCGCAGGTCTGAACAGTAGCCACGGACGGTCGCCTCGGAGCGACCGCGGACAATGCGCTGATAATCCGCAAAGTCCTCGATCGCTTCCTCCAGCTGGCCACCCACGCGCCGCTCACTGTTACCACATGCTCCACTCATGTCACATGAGTGTACTCAGGTGCGCTGCCACATCGCGCCCGAGCGCGTTATCACCCCCATCTTTTGCATCGCCACGAGCAGGTGGATGGTCAGCGCCACCCGCATTCCCGCAGCAGCCGCGATATCCTCCGCACTCGCTCCTTCCTCCGCGCTTTCCGGCGGAGTGGAGTCATACACTTTGAGCTCATTGCGGGACAAGCGTTGTACCGGGGTTGGCTGGAACTCAAGTTCATACTGACCCGCAGCGTCTACTTCCCCGACTTTGCCCACGAGTCCGCGTATTTCATCGACTGAGGCCACCAGTTGCGCTCGCCCATCCTGGATGCGTTGGTGGCACCCCAAGGACCCAGACGTCGTGACTGGGCCCGGTACCGCCATGGCAACCCGGCCCAGGGCCTCCGCCCAGTTCAGCGTGTTTAACGCACCAGAACGAAACCCGGCTTCCACCACCACGGTGCCGCTGGTCATCGCCGCCACGAGGCGGTTGCGGGACAAGAAGCGGAAGCGCTGTGGCCGTGTGCCCGGCGCGAACTCGGACACGATGCACCCATTCCCGGCGATCCTGTCAAAGAGACGCGCATTGCGCGCCGGGTAGGAAATGTCGATACCGCAGGCTGCTACCGCGACGGTCTGCCCACCTGCGTCGAGAGCTGCCTCGTGCACCGCTGTATCAACCCCCACTGCCCCACCGGACACCACGGTCCATTGGTGCGCTGCGAGGCCACCAGCCAGAAGTGAGCCCACCTCCCAGCCGTACCGGCTCACGGCGCGCGTGCCCACCAGGGCAACGGATTGGGCTACCGCTTCGCGCAGGTTCCCGCCGCGAACCCAGAGGCTGTGGGGCGGGACTGCTTGGTCATCAAACGTCGCCGGGGCATCGACGAGCCCCTGGTGGTAGAACCCAAAGGCACGGGCAAATTCCTCCCCGGGCCACTCCGCGTCATCGAGTGTGATGAGCCGGGCTCCGACCGCCTCTGCGGCGGCGAGGTCTTCGTCTTGTCGTAGCCAGTCCCGCCGCGATGCCGTAGCCTGCCGCAGGGGTCCGATCCAGTCCTCTCCCTTATAGATTCCTCGCGCTATCTCCTCAGCCGGGTATTGGGTCAGCAGACCGTGGAGGGTTGGTGAGGGTCCTTCCACCACGCGGTTGAGGTAGGCCCAGGTGTGACGGCTGGTCGACACGTTGAGTTCGCTCATGCGGCCAGCCTTTCGATCGTGTCAGCGCCACGGAGATCGAGTGCGCGGCTGACGTGGTCAAGCTCAGGACGGGCGGTTCCATCGAGGTCCGCCAACGTCCACGCCAAGCGCAGCACACGATCCACCCCACGCTGGCTGAGCTCCCCTTCAGCCAAGTAGGCAGCAAGCATAATCATGGCCGACTCCGCTGCTGGGCGATGACGTCGCAAGTAGGAGGCGGACACGGCGCCATTGACTACGCTTCCCAGCCCATCGGCCTCCCAGCGCGCCTTCATCCGTTCCCTGGCAGCGGACACACGTTGAGCAATGTCTGCGGAGGTTTCCTCCCCTTCTGGGTGCAGTACCGCGGATTGCCCAGACAAAGACACAATGATGTCGAGGCGGTCGCGCAATGGGCCCGAAAGGTTGGATAGGTAGTTCATCCTGTCTGCTGCCCGGCATTCGCAGCGTGACGGTTCCTCAGCGCCACAGCGGCACGGGTTCGCAGCCAACACCAGTTGAAAGCGGGCGGGAAAAATTACCTCGCGGCTAGCCCGAGTCAGGCGCACCTGTCCTTCTTCCAGCGGTGCGCGCAAGCTATCCAGTACTTGCGCCGGAACCTCGCTGACCTCGTCGAGAAAAAGCACTCCATGGTGCGCCAGACTCACCGCACCTGGCCGCGGGCGCCCCGATCCACCGCCAATCAGCGCGGCCCTCGTGACCGAAGCGTGCGGCGCGATGAAAGGGGCCCGGGAAATCGCGGTGCCAACGGCTCCCGCCACCGAGTGGATCGCGGTAGCCTCCACCGCTTCTTCCGTGGTCAAGCGCGGAAGGATGCCCGGCAAACGCGAAGCAATCATTGATTTGCCGGAACCAGGTGGCCCCACCATCATCACGTGATGGCCGCCAGCCGCGGCAACCTCTGCTGCCCACTTGGCTTCCCGCTGTCCGGCTACTTCGCTGAAGTCTGCAACTTGTTCGCGCGCGGGCGCCGCAGCGTGCGTGATCAGCTGCGCGTCCGGCAGGCAATCACTCCCGCATACCCAAGCGAAAGCATCCCAGAGGGTTTCGGCAACCAGCACTCGCATGCCGGGAACCAATGCTGCTTCCGCCGCATTACCAACCGGAATGATCAGCGTGTCATAGCCTTGCGAGCGCGCCGCCAGAATCGCCGGGATGATGCCGGAGACCGGGCGAACCTGCCCGTCCAGTCCCAACTCGCCGAGCACGAGCGCCCCGCTGAGCCGACTTTTCTCGCTCTGGCCTGCCGCTAAGATAGCCAGCGCCATGGGGAGATCGAAATGTGCGCCGGCCTTGGGCAACGATGCTGGTGACATGGACACCACGACCTTTGTTTTCGGCCACGGTAGGTGCGAGTTGCTCACCGCGGTCCGGATGCGATCCCGCGACTCCGAAATCGCGGCATCACCCAGTCCCACCACATGGACACCGGGCAGCCCGGGACCCACGTTGGCTTCCACGGTGACCACCCTGGCCAGCACGCCATCTAGCGCAATCGTGTCGCACCTACCGAGAGCCATGGTCAACTCCCTGGAAATACTCCACGTCGAAGGTTTCCCCCTTCTCAGCCCCTGTGGACACGAGCCCGAGTACATCAAAGCGAACCTTGCTTAAGGGCTGGGTAGTACTCCGCCTTGCGCTCAGCCACTGCGCGGCAGCCTTGCGAAGGCGCTTCAGCTTGCGCGGTGTTACCGCTTCAGCGACGCCAAAGTTGCGGGTTGCCCGGGTTTTAACTTCACAGAAGACGATGGTTCCATCAGGCTCGCGCACAACGAGGTCGAGCTCGCCCACACGGTAGTGGACGTTCGCGGCTATCACCTGAGCCCCGCGCGCTCGGTAAAAGTCAGCGGCGAACTTCTCCCCCGCTTTCCCCAGTGCATCCGCAGGGCGGATGGTCTGCCCCACGCTCGGTGAATGCACGGAAGTCGCTAGATTTTTTGTCATTATGGTGCTCCTTGGAATTGAACGTGTACACAACACGCCGCAAGCACGACACAAGACAATTCCTGTGCCGCACACCCCCTTACGGCACTTCCAGAACACCTCACTCGGTATCCCCCTGGCGAGAGCTTTGAGCCTCCCCCCACCAAATCTGTGGATAACTAGTCCGGGCTCACCACTTTATTGGCACCCGCACCCCGCACATGAGCTTTACTCTGGGAGGACAAAGTCCGGCTTGTCCAGCTCTTCAATGTTGACGTCCTTGTAAGTGATCACACGGACGTAGCGCACAAAGCGCGCCGAGCGGTACATATCCCATACCCATGCATCGGACATGCGGACCTCGTAATAGACGTCCGGTCCAGACGTATGCGGAATGAGCTCGACCGCATTGGCCAGGTAAAACCTGCGTTCGGTTTCCACCACATAGGAGAATTGGCTGACTACATCGCGGTATTCGCGGTACAGCGACAGCTCGACTTCAGCCTCGTAGTTATCGAGTTCCTCAGCGCTCACGGTGTGCTTCTCCTTCGCTCACAATCAACCGGGATCACGGTGTCACAGATTGAGCACCAGCTTAGTTCCCGCACCCCGCCTCAGGCTTCAGGCGCGCGCGAGGAATTGCGCATGAGCCCCAGCAACGTTGCGATAACTCATGCGGTGCTCCGGCGTCGCTCCCAACTGCACGATGGCCTCTTGGTGTGCGGCGGTGCCATACCCCTTATGCGATTCCAAGGCATAGCCCGGGTAGCGCTGCGCGAGCTCATCCATCAAGCGATCACGAGACACCTTGGCCACAACGCTTGCCGCAGCGATGCAGCGTGCGGCAGTATCGCCGCCGATGATCGGCAGTTGCGGGGTAGGCAGGCCGGGGACAAAGAGGGCGTCGCTCAGCACATAGCCCGGTCGGACCTTAAGCTGTGCCACCGCGCGGCGCATCCCCGACAGGTTGGCGTGCTGGATGCCAAAGGCATCGATGTCCTTTGCTCCCACGTGCACCACCGACCACGCCAGCGCGCGACGTTTGATCAGCGGCTCCAGCTTCTCCCTGGCCGCCGGCGTGAGCTTCTTCGAGTCATCGAGCCGCTCCAAACCGGGAATGATGCGATCGGGCAAAATGCACGCGGCAATCGTCACCGGCCCGCAGCAGGCCCCACGCCCGGCTTCATCCACCCCCGCGACAGGCCCCAGCCCCGCCTTGGAGAGCGCAACCTCATAGGTTCTCTTCTGTTTGAGACGGCGCATAGCGTTTACACCGGTTGAGCATCGATAGTCTGGGCGCGGCTGAACGGCATCACCACGGCGGCAACCTTCCCGCGAACGTTCTCCACAGGAACGGTGCCCTGCAGTTTGTCTCCGAGGTGCGCGCGCGAATCCAGCGAGTTTGTGCGATTGTCTCCCATGACCCACAGGTGACCCTCCGGGACCGTGACGGGACCAAAGTAGGCGCCACCGCAGGCCTGCGAGCCCACGCGTTCATCAACAGGTATCTCCGGCGGATTCAGAACGAAGTCCTGGTTGGTGGGCTTGCCATCCACCATCACGGCTGGATCCCCCTCCTGGCACGACACGGTCTGCCCACCGGTGGCGATGACCCGCTTGACCAAGATATTGTCGCCGTTCGGCACGAGCCCCACGGCGGCACCAAGGTTTTGTATGCCGCGCAGGAGCACGTTGCGGGAACGCTTCACCTCAAAAGACGTGTTCCACGAGTCTGGCCCGGAAAAGACCACGACCTCCCCAGGACGCGGGTCGTTGAAGTAATAGCTCACCTTCTGCACGGCGATGCGGTCATTCGTACATCCCGGGCAGCCATGCAGTGTGGGTTCCATGGAGGAGGACGGGATGAGGTACATCCTGCCCACGAAGGCCTGAATCAGCGCCAGCGCCACGAAGGTAACTGCCAGCGCCCACAGGACATCGCGAACTCTAGGACTGGATGTCCGGGTCATCGACTCCACCGATGCGGTTGAAGGGGAAGAAGATGAACATCACCTTGCCGCGAACGTTTTCCAGCGGGATAGTTCCTTGGTACTCATCCTGCATGTGATAACGCGAGTCCGCGGAGGCCGTGCGGTTATCTCCCATTACCCAGATATTTCCCTCAGGCACGGTCACGGGGCCAAAATACGCGCCGCCGCAGGCGTAGGAACCGGTGGTCTCATCAACGCGATAGGTTGGCGGATCCTGCACATAATCCTGCTCAATAGGCTTGCCATCCACCATGACTGCCGGATCCCCCTCCTGGCAGGACACCGTCTGGCCACCGGTGGCAATGACGCGCTTTACCAAGGTGTTCTCGTCGGGCGGGGTGAGCGACACGTAGCTCAGGGCATCCTGGATACGGTGGATCACCGGGTTATCGGAGCGTGGCGACACCCAATTGCTGTCCCAGTCCGGGGTCCCCTTAAAGACCACGACATCACCAGGCTCCGGGCTCTTGTCGCCGTAATAGGAAACCTTCTCGGTGAAGATACGGTCGTTGTTACACCCTTCGCAGCCGTGCAGTGTCGGCTCCATGGAGCCGGACGGGATGACATACTGCCGGCCCACGAAGTTCTGGAAAACTCCAACGACCGCGAGCACACAGACCACCACGATGACAGTCTCCAGCAACCAAGGCATCTGCTTCTTGTCCTCAGTTGGGGATGCCGCGCTTTCCGACGCCTCTCCCCCAGCGCCCTGGGAACCTTCAGTAAAGTCGTTTTCTTTTTCCACGGACTAAATCCTAGCAATGTGTCTTATCCTCACGGGCCTTGTGGGCCCCGCGCGGCGCGCGCTAGAAGGATGAAGCCAAAAAAGAAAGCCCTTCACCTTTCCTCGCGATGAGGATAAGGCGAAGGGCTGTGACGCGCTGTAAATTAGCGGCGCTCCTTGATGCGGGCCTTCTTGCCACGCAGGTCGCGCAGGTAGTACAGCTTGGCGCGGCGGACACGGCCGCGACGAACTACCTCGATGGAGGCAATGTTCGGGGAGTGAACCGGGAAGGTACGCTCAACGCCGATGCCGAAGGAAACCTTACGCACGGTGAAGGTCTCGCGGATGCCGTCGCCCTGACGGCGGATGCAGACACCCTTGAAGAGCTGGGTACGCTCGGTGCTGCCCTCGATGACCTTGACGTTGACGTCAAGGGTATCGCCCGGGCGGAAGGACGGGATATCGTCGCGCAGCGAAGCTGCATCAACCTTGTCAATGAGGTTTGCCATTGGTGTTTTCCTTTTCAGTTTAAGACAGAGGACCCTAGCGCCACCTCACGGTGGCTGACCGGTTCGTGCCTATTACACAGAACATCGCTATCTTTCCACACCCCACCCCCGCAGAACAAATTGCCCCAAACGCCTGACACCTGCCCACCGGGGGCTCTAAGGTGGGTGACGCACTGATACCCCACGGGTGCCCACGGGAAGTGGGCTGAGAGTGGCGCTGATACCGCGCCTGCACCGTTCGAACCTGTCTGGTTAGCACCAGCGAAGGAAGAGAGGAGCAGCCATGACGGCTACCCATAACCCCATCCAGTCCTCCGACTCCGGAGAGATCCACCCCAAGCACTCCTACTCCCCCATCCGGGAGAAGGGCCTCGAGGTGCCTGAGACGGAAATCCAGCTGGATGATTCCCCCACAGGGCCCAACGAACCCTTCCGCATCTACCGCACGCGCGGCCCGGAGTGTGAGCCTGAAGTAGGCCTGCCGGCCCTGCGCGCCGAATGGATTGCGGAGCGCGGAGACGTTGAAGAGTATGAGGGCCGCGCACGCAACCTTGCTGACGATGGCCGCTCGGCCGAGCGCCGCGGTGCGGCTTCCTTGGAGTGGAAGGGGGAGCGTCGCCAGCCGCTGCGTGCGAAGGAAGGCAAGCGCGTTACCCAGATGCACTACGCACGCCAGGGGATCATCACCAAGGAGATGGAGTTCGTGGCCCTGCGCGAGCACTGCGACCCAGAGTTCGTGCGTTCCGAGATCGCTCGTGGCCGCGCCATTCTGCCCAATAACGTGAACCACCCGGAATCAGAGCCGATGATCATCGGACGGAAGTTCCTCACCAAAATCAACGCCAACATCGGCAACTCCGCGGTGACCTCCTCCATTGAGGAGGAAGTATCCAAACTGCGCTGGGCCACCCGCTGGGGCGCGGATACCGTGATGGACCTCTCCACCGGTGATGACATCCACACCACGCGCGAGTGGATCCTGCGCAACTCACCGGTCCCCATCGGCACCGTGCCCATCTACCAGGCGCTGGAGAAGGTTAATGGCGTCGCAGAGGACCTGACGTGGGAGATTTTCCGCGATACCGTCATCGAACAGTGCGAGCAGGGCGTGGATTACATGACCGTGCACGCCGGCGTGCTGCTGCCCTATGTGCCGTTGACCACGAACCGTGTTACCGGCATTGTGTCCCGCGGCGGCTCCATCATGGCGGGCTGGTGCCTGGCGCACCATAAGGAGTCCTTCCTCTATGAAAACTTCGACGAACTCTGTGAGATTTTTGCGCGCTACGACGTCGCATTCTCGCTCGGCGATGGCCTGCGCCCCGGCTCCCTAGCGGATGCCAACGACACCGCCCAGTTCGCCGAGCTCAAGACCATCGGTGAGCTCACCCGGCGCGCCTGGGAGTATGACGTCCAGGTCATGGTGGAAGGCCCGGGCCACGTCCCGCTCAACATGATTCAGGAAAATAACGAGCTCGAGCAGGACTGGGCTTCGGACGCTCCCTTCTACACGCTGGGCCCGCTGGTTACGGATATCGCCCCGGGCTATGACCACATCACCTCCGCCATTGGCGCGGCGCACATCGCCATGGGTGGTACGGCCATGCTGTGCTACGTCACCCCGAAGGAGCACTTGGGGCTGCCCAACCGCGATGACGTCAAGACCGGCGTCATCACCTATAAGCTTGCCGCCCATGCCGCCGACGTGGCCAAGGGCCACCCAGGTGCGCGCGCCTGGGATGACGCGATGAGCAAGGCTCGCTTTGAGTTCCGCTGGCACGACCAGTTCGCGCTCTCCCTCGACCCAGACACCGCGCAGGCTTATCACGATGAGACTCTGCCCGCCGAACCGGCCAAGACCGCACACTTCTGTTCCATGTGCGGCCCGAAGTTCTGCTCTATGCGCATCAGCCAGGACATCCGAGATACCTTCTCCGATTCCCTTGGTATGCCAAGTTTCCCGGGTAAGGACGCCATCGATCCCGAGGTTGTGGCCGCTGCCCGTGCCGGTGAGAAGCAGATGTCGGAAGAGTTTAAGGCTCAGGGATCTCAGCTCTATCAGGAGGAAGAAACCACGCATGCCTGATCTTCGCTGCTACTTCGTCACAGGTGCAGGCACGTCTGCGGAGATCGTGCGCATCGCTGCCGCAGCGGCCCGGGGCGGTGCCGGGGTGGTACAGGTGCGCTCCAAGCCGATTTCCGCCCGCGACCTCTACCATCTGGGTCGAGAGGTAGCCCGCGCGGTGGCACAGGCCAACCCAGAAACGCGCGTGCTTATCGACGACCGCGTGGACGTCGCCGCCGCCCTACGCCACGCCGGCGAGCCGGTGCACGGCGTGCATGTTGGCCAGGACGATCTGCCCGTGGCCGCCGCCCGCGCGTTGTTGGGGCCGGATGCGATTATCGGTCTGACCACCGGCACCCGCGAGTTGGTCGAGGCTGCCAATGACGTCGCAGATGTCATTGACTACATCGGCTGCGGCCCGTTCCGCGCGACCCCAACGAAGGACTCCGGCCGCTCGCCGCTGGGACTTCACGCCTACCCGGAGTTGGTGAAGCTCTCCCGCGTACCGCTCGTGGCTATCGGTGATGTCACTGCTGACGATGCCGCCGATCTGGCGGCAACCGGCGTGGCCGGCCTAGCCGTCGTGCGCGGCATCATGCACGCCGAGGACCCGGAAGCCTACTGCCGCGAGCTGCTTGCCGGTTTTGATGAAGGTGCGCGATGACTACTAGCTCTGAATCCTCAGTCATCGTCGTCGGCGCGGGCGTCATCGGTCTGGCCACCGCCGTGGAACTGGCCGCGCGGGGCTTTAAGGTCACGGTGCTGGATCCGGCGCCAGCCTCCGGAGCTACCCACTTCGCCGGCGGCATGCTCGCCCCTGCCGCCGAGGTGGTCTACCAGCAGGATCCTCTCTTCCCGCTGATGCGTGCCTCCGGCGCGTGGTACCCAGAGCTTATCGATCTGGTTGCCGCCCACACGGAGGTCCCCACTGGCTACCGCGCCGAGGGCACCCTTGTCATCGCCGCCGACCGCGCGGATGCTCAGCACCTCACCGAGCTGGCGGATTATCAGTCCCTCCACGGCATGGAGGTCGAGCGCATCACCGTGCGCGAAGCCCGGCGCGCCGAACCGTTGCTGTCACCACGCTTGGCCGGGGCCGTCAGCATCCCGGGTGACACGCAGGTCTTCCCCCGCCAGTGGACAGCTGCCCTCATCAGCGCTGCCCAAGCACTCGGTGTGCGTTTCTTCCGTACGGCAGCGCAGTCTATTGACGCCGCCACTGGCGTCGTGAGCACTCCCGCAGGCCAATTCCACGCCGACGATGTGGTGCTCGCAGCAGGCCTGGGAGCACGCGACATCGACTGGGCAGCCTCGGCTGGGCTCCATCGCTCCCCGCTCCACCTGCGCCCAGTATACGGAGATATCCTGCGACTGCGCGTACCGGACGAGCTCCAGCCGCTGCTCACCCGCGTGGTCCGCGGTTTCGTGGAGGACCGCCCCATCTACCTCATCCCCCGCGGCGATGGCACCCTCGCGGTCGGCGCTACAACCCGCGAGGACACGCTTGCCACGGCCCAGGCCGGCGGTGTCTACGCGCTGCTTCGCGACGCCATCCGCATCCTCCCCGCCATCGAAGAATGCGAATTCCTCGAGGCCAGCGCGGGTGCCCGCCCTGGCACTCCGGATGACTTGCCGTATCTCGGCCGCGTCAGCGACAAGCTCGTCATCTCCACCGGCTATTTCCGCCACGGCATTCTGCTGACGGCTCTGGCCGCGCGCTGTACCCGCGAGCTCATCGAAGGCACCGAACCCAGCATCGATCTCACCGCATGTGATCCCCTACGACACCTCAAGGAGCAACAATGATTCTGATCTTTAACGGTCAGCCCTATGACACGGCAGCAGACACCGTCGCCCAACTGCTGGAAGAAAAAGGCATCGACGCCGACGGCACCGCCGTGGCACTGTCCGAGCAGGTCGTTCCACGCTCGCAGTGGGAGTCCACCCCACTCACCGAAGGCGCGACCGTGGAAGTCCTCACCGCTGTTCAGGGAGGCTAGAAACTACATGCTCACCATCGCCGATACCACCTTTTCTTCCCACCTCATCATGGGCACCGGTGGGGCCACGAGCCATGAGGCCTTGGAGCGCGCGCTCGTCGCCTCCGGAACCGAGCTGACCACCGTGGCCATGCGCCGCCACGCTGGTACCCGTGACGGTGAGAGCATCTTCGACCTGTTGCGCCGGCTGGGCATCGCTCCGTTGCCCAACACCGCCGGCTGCCGCACCGCGCGCGAGGCCGTGCTCACCGCCCGCATGGCCCGCGAGGCGCTGGGGACATCCTGGGTCAAGGTAGAAGTCATCGCCGACGAGCACACGCTCCTGCCCGATGTCGTGGAGACCCTCGACGCCACCGAACTGCTCAGCGCCGAAGGTTTCACCGTGCTGGCCTACACCAGCGACGATCCCGTGGCCGCCCAGCGCCTCGAGGATGCGGGCGCTGCGGCCGTCATGCCGCTGGGCGCCCCCATCGGCACCGGGCTGGGCATCCTCAACCCGCACAACCTCGAGCTCATCTGCTCACGTGCCTCGGTGCCCGTGCTTGTCGACGCCGGCATCGGCACCGCCTCCGATGCCACCCTCGCCATGGAGCTCGGCTGCTCCGGCGTGCTGCTCGCCAGCGCAGTCAACCGCTGCCAAGATCCGGAAGCCATGGCCACCGCCATGCGCCACGCCGTCGAAGCGGGACGACTCGCGCGCAGCGCCGGTCGTATCCCGCAGCGCGAACATGCCCAGGCATCCTCCACCTTCGAGGGCCTAGCCTCCTGGGCCGACCAAGTTCTCTAGGCCCGTGACGCAGTTGACTGGATCCATGCTCAGCAAAGATGAACTCGCCCGCACCTCGCGCCAGCGCCTTCTACCAGGCTTCGGTGACGCGGCGCAGGAGCGGCTCCACGCGGCGCACCTGCTCGTCGTGGGCGCCGGCGGGCTGGGCTGCCCGGCTCTCCAGCAGCTCGCGGCGGCAGGCATCGGGCGCATCACGCTCATCGATTCCGATACCGTCGATATCAGCAACCTGCACAGGCAGGTGCTGTTTGGTGCGGGGGACGTCGGCAAGCCCAAGGCCGAGGTAGCCGCCGCGCGCGCCCGCGAGCTTGCCCCCGAGCTGCAAATCACCGCGCTCAACGCGCGGCTGACTTCCTCTACTGTTCTTGACCTCTGCGCCGAGGCCGACCTCGTCCTCGATGGCTCAGATACCTTCGACACGAAGTACCTCGTCGCAGACGCCTGCGAGCTCACCTCTACCCCGCTGGCTTGGGGAACCGTGCTGCGCTACGGCGGGCAGGCCGCGCTGTGGCATTCCGGTAAGGACTGCGCTGACGGGCGCGGGGTGGGCTTGCGTGATCTCTTCCCCGCCCCGCCGGAGGGCGAGGCGCTCGAGTGCTCCACGGCTGGGGTCCTGGGTGCTACGACGTCCGTCATCGCGGGGCTCATGGCCACCGCGACGCTGGGCTGGTTGGGGAAGCTTCCGCACCATGAGGAGCTGCGTGGCCGTGTTACGTCCTATGAGGCGCTGCCCGGTAGTTTCCGCACGCTCACAGTCGGCCCGGATCCTGCGCGCCCGCTGGTCAGCACCTTGCCCGGAGAGCGCAGCTTTCCGCCTGAGCTTCGCGACGGCCACGCCGCCCTCCTCGATATCTCCGAGAACACCGGCTTTCCTGATGCCACGGTGTCACTGCCCTGGCATACCGTCACCGATGATGATGCCGTGCGCCGTGCGCTCGCTTCGTGCTCTTCCGAACTGGTCTACGTTGCCTGCCCCTCCGGTGGGCGCAGCGCTGGCTTCGTCCTACGCTACGCCGATCTGGCAGCGGATATGGGCATCGAGCTGCGTAACCTTCCGGGTGGGCTCGCGTCTCGCGATTACTAGGCGTCGACCACCGCCGGAGCGCGGAAGAGGTGCTCGTCCACAATTCGGGCGGTGCCATGGTGGCGAGCCCGGAAGACCACGCAGGAAGCCACCAGTGCGAGGGCAGTCACAATAAACAACACTGCAATACCGGCCCAGAAAGTTCCGTCGTGGATGCCGTCGGTGGCGCGAGTAAAGGCATTCTTCGCATAGGACATCGGGTGGAAAGGATGCAGCATGCTCAACGGGCGCGGAATCGCCGCCACCGGCCATACACCGCCGAAGACCATGATGCCCAGAGCGAACGCACCTACGGCGAAGATGGCGCCGATCTTGCGTCCAAAGGTGACCAGGAAGAACTGGTAGGTCGCCGCCCCCACGGCGGCGATGGCGGCGATAACTAGCAGCATCATCGGCCAGCTCGCCGGTGACCATCCCATCATGGAGGACATGAAGGCCATGAAGGCTAGGACGAGGAAATTCAAGCCCGCCACGACTCCAAAGGCTGCGAGGATACCGCGCACCGGGCTCGTGGCCGACTCGCCCCGGCGCCCCAGGTAGTACGGCAGTGTCATGGCAACCAGCAGCATGACGAGGAATCCGAAGACGAGCACGAAGAGCATCGATACGCCACCGGTGATGTTCTTCTGGGTTGGATCGACCGGGTCGACCACCGTCTGCACTGGGTGAAGGTTGGAGGAGGTGAAGTTGATGGGCACGGCCATGTTCTGCGCAGACGTATCCGGCTGGGTAATGGAGGGGGCCTTGGCGGCGCCGTCGGCAAGCTTGGTGGCCAATTCGTTCGAGCCCGCCTTGAGCTGGTCCATGCCATCCTTCAACTCCGTGCCACCGGCGGCGAGCTGGCTCGTGCCATCCTTCAACGTGCCGGTGCCCTCGTGCAAGCGGGAAGCACCGTCCTTCAGCTGGGCGGCACCGTCGCTCAGTTCGCCAACACCCGCACGCAGCTGCTGGGAACCATCGGACAAGCGGTGCGCACCGTCATTAAGAGCCATCATGCCGCCCAGGTACTCCGAATTGGGATCAGCCAGGTTGTAGTAGAGCTGGCCGGTGCCGGCAGAAAGCTTCTCCAACTGCGCCACCATGTTGCCGCTGGCGGCCGGGTCCAGCTTGGAGACCAGTGAATAAAGCTGCTCAGCTTGTTGGTGCATGCCGAGGCCGCGGAGGACGTCGACAAGCTGCAGGAGTGCCGGGGCCACAGCCTGCGCCTGCTTGAGCACCGGGATGAGCATGCCCGTGAGCTGGTTAACACCGCCGTCGATCTGACCCGCGCCATCCGCTAGGCGGCCGGTGCCGGCAAGGAGTTTGTCGGAGCCGTCGGCAAGCTGGGCGGCGCCATCATCGAGCTGCGCGGCGCCATCGCTGAGGCGTCCTACTCCGTCATTCAAGCGGTTCGTGCCGTCCAGCAGCTGGCCCGTACCGTTGTTGAGATCGCCCGCGCCGGCGTCCAGCTTGGCGATTCCCTCGACCGCGCGCCCGCCGCCTTCCTGCAATTTGCCCGCACCCTCATCGAGACGGCCGGCGCCCTCCGCCGCGGTGCCTAGGCCGTCGCTGAGTTTGTTGAGACCTTCGATGACCTGGTCGGCGTATTTCTTGGAAATCGCATTTTCCACGCTGGTCTGGACCTGCGGGATGAGGCTGGAGGAAATCACCGAGCCATTCGTGCCGTAATAATCATTGGTGGCGAAATGAATCTCCGGTTTGACTGGTTTATCGCTGATGATGGTGACGGCCTGCTCGGAAAAGTTCTCCGGGATGGTCACCACCATGAGGTACTTGCCCTTGAGCAACCCCTCGTCCCCATCGTCTTTGCTGACCTCGGCGAAGTTCAGGTACCCCGTCTCCAACAGGCCTTCGACGACCTGATCACCGTAATTGGTGTATTTGCCCTGCTTCTCGACGCCCGCATCCTCATTCACCACCGCCAGGTCAATGTTGCGCATGTACTTTGACGGGTCCCACATGGCCCACATCATGGTGCCGGCGACGATCAGCGGTGCAACGAGAAGAAAAACGATGAGCACGCGCGACACGGTACTCGTGGGGCGCCAATCCAGGACGCGGTGCCAGCCCATGGCTTCGCTGTCGCGGGTCGCAGCACTCCCCTCATTCGCCCGACCAGGCGAAGAACCATTCTTCCGGTCTTCTTCAGTCTCACGGCTCATTCCCGCCTCCTTATAGTGATAGCTCAGGTCCGCTCTTAACCTTCTGCCCAGGACTTTCAGCGGCAGAACAAAGATGAGCGGGACGCTAGTTCATTTGTTTCACCAAACATACCACTTGATATGTTGGCCCTGTGAACTTATAGCCATTCGTGTCATTGCGCCCAGTCCAGTTATTCTCGCGTGGATTACGAGCTCGGGGCTGCGTTTGGCCGTGTGGGTGCTGGCCATTCCCGCGTGAGATCCAAGTTATGAGGCACATGAACAGGGCGTTTTCTCCTCCGGTTGCGAGGCATTAAGGCCTGTTTTAGTCTCTGTGCCCATGGGGGATATCGAAACCTACATCCGCCTTCGCAATTCGGGGATTGCGTTGGTGGAAGCAGCAACCAGCACACCCGAAGGCTTACGTGCGCTCGGCGCCTCGGCCGGTGATGCCGCGGAGCTGGCGTCGCTTCATGCCATTTATTTCGGCGATACCCGCTTCACCGGAAAGCAGCGCGCAGCGCGTCAGGCGGCCCAACGCCAGGGCCACGACCTGGCCACGTTGAACCTGATTGAGTCCTACACCGCCAAGTTGAAGAAACAGCTCGATGTCTGGAATTTGCGCGTCGCGCTGGCATCCACGCCTTCAGAACGGGTTGCTTCAGTGGCGGTGGAGCGCTTGAAGGAGCTCAGGCCCAAACGCGTGCCTTCACCAGGGGTGCGGCTGACCTACCGCAAGAATGGCCCGCACTCGCTCACGGTTACCGATACCGCTCTGAACATATCCACCATTCGCAGCACACTCGAGTCCATCAACCCCGCCGACCTCCTGGACGCCACCCACCAGGTTTTCTTCAAAGAAGGCGTGGGCTCGCGGCCGGCGGTGGGAACCAACGTCGTGATAACGCTCGACGAGCTCGACAAAGTCGTCCGCCATGACGGCGACGACATCGAACTCGAGCTCACCAACGGCGGGCGCATGAGTGGCGCAGAGTTTCTCACCTACAAGTTCGCCGAAACTGGCTACGCCACATTGGTCCACCCCACCATCGGGCCGGTGTGGTTGCACCGACTTTCGCGCTTTGCCAGCCTCGAGCAGCGCATCATGGCCAGCGCCGAACACCCCACCTGCGCTATCGAGGACTGCAATAAACCGGCGGACTACTGCCAAGTCCACCACATCATTCCCTGGCAGGCAGGCGGGGAGACCAACCCGCCCAACCTGACCATGCTGTGCGCCTACCACAACGGCATCAACGACGATGACCCCACCAGCCCGACCGGCCGAGGCTATGTCTTTCGGTTGAGAGGACCCGTTGACTATATCCCGCCCTGGGGAACACCGATTACCGGGCAGCCTGCCTACCAAGAAGCCATAAACCGGCAGGTCACGAGCCCGACGCGCACTCCTCCAGGCCAACCACCCGATCCGCCGGACACACACCCATCGCCACCCAGCACTGCGCCGCCCGAATAATCTTTACGGCGGACTCAGCCCTGGGCCACGCGGAAACCTCAACGTTTAGAAGGTCTTCCGCGCCTTCGGCGATCGCTCCATCCCACGGGCTTGTCCAATGCACCGTCCGTACAGAACAGCCCGCCGAAAAACTCACGAACCCCCAACCGTTTGAACAGTCAGGGGTTTGTGGCGCGTGACTAGGTGAGTTTTAAAAGCCGGCTTTCTTGAGGGCATCGGCCATCGAGCCACCGCCGCCGCGGTCCGCGCGGCCACGCCCACCGTTGCGCCGGCCGGAACGGCCGCCTCGCCCCTCGGAACGGCCGCCGCCGTTGCGGCGCTTGGGGGCGGGCTGGCCGGGTTCGTCATCCAGCCGCAGCGACAAACCAATGCGCTGGCGCTCCACGTCGACCTCCATGACCTTGACCTTCACCACCTGGCCAGAACGGACCACATCATGCGGGTCAGAGACGAACTTGTGGCTCATCGCAGAGACGTGCACAAGGCCGTCTTGGTGCACTCCGACGTCGACGAACGCACCGAAGGCCGCAACGTTGGTCACGGTGCCCTCCAGAATCATGCCCGGTTTCAAGTCCGAGACCTTATCCACGCCCTCCTTGAACGTCGCGGTCTTAAACTCCGGGCGCGGGTCGCGGCCCGGCTTGTCCAGCTCCGCGATGATATCCGTCACCGTCGGCACACCGAAGGTGTCGTCGGCGAAGTCCGCCGGCGACAGCTTCGTCAACACCCGCGAATTGCCGATGAGCTCCGAGACCCCCAGACCAGTCTTCTCCGCGATGCGCGCCACCACCGGGTAGGCCTCCGGGTGCACGGCCGAGGCATCGAGCGGATCCTTACCGCCATTGATGCGCAGGAAGCCCGCCGCCTGCTCGAAAGCCTTCGGCCCCAAGCGCGGCACCTTCTTCAGCTCCTTGCGCGAGGCAAACGTGCCATTCTCATCGCGGTAGGCCACGATGTTGGCCGCAATCGTGGAGTTCACACCAGCCACGCGCTCCAGCAGCGGGGCCGACGCCGTGTTCAGGTCCACGCCGACGCCATTCACCGCGTCTTCCACCACGCCATCGAGCGTGCGCGCGAGTGCGACCTGGTTGACGTCATGTTGGTACTGCCCCACGCCAATGGCCTTCGGGTCAATCTTCACCAGCTCCGCCAGCGGGTCCTGCAGGCGGCGCGCGATGGACACCGCGCCGCGCAGTGAGACATCCATGTCGGGGAACTCATCGGCCGCCAGCTGCGAAGCCGAATACACCGACGCGCCCGCCTCCGACACCACGACCGGGCTCGGCCGCTTCCCACCCGCCTGCGCGATGAGGTCCGCGACTTCACCGGCAAGCTTCTCCGTCTCCCGCGACGCGGTGCCATTACCAATTGCCATGAGGTCCACCGAATGAGCCGCGCTTAACGACGCCAACTCTCTCACCGCCTCAGCCCACTTCTGCTGCGGCTGGTGCGGGTAGACGATGGTGGTGGCAAGGACCTTGCCCGTCGGGTCGACGACCGCACACTTGACGCCGTTGCGGTAGCCCGGGTCCAAGCCCAGCGTCGCGCGCTGGCCCGCCGGGGCCGCCAGCAGAACATCGCGCAGGTTGGTCGCGAAAACCTTGAGCGCGCCTTCCTCCGCCTTCTCTTTCAGGCGCATGCGCACGTCGAGGCCCGAGGAGATGGAGAGTTTGGTGCGCCAGCCCCAGTGGACGGCGTCGGCAAGCCAGCGGGAGGTGTCAACGTCTAGGTCGAAGCGATCTGCGATCATGCCCTCGTAGATGGCGTCATCGCCGGCATCGAGGTTGAGCTGCAGCACGCCCTCGTTCTCACCGCGCAGCAGCGCCAAGATGCGGTGCGAGGGAAGCTTGTCGAAAGGCTCAGAGAACTCGAAGTAGTCCTTGAACTTCGCGCCCTCGGTTTCCTTACCCTCGACCACGCCGGCGTTCATGGAACCGCTGGTGTACATGCGCTCGCGCACTTCGCCGACGAGGTCCGCATCCAGCGCAAAACGGTCCACCAAGATAGCGCGAGCGCCCTCGAGGGCTTTCTTCGCTTCCTCGAAGCCTTCAGTGAGGTACTCCCCTGCCAGCTCGGCCGGATCCGCCGAAGGGTTCTCAATGAGTTTGTCGGTCAGCGGCTCCAGGCCGGCCTCACGCGCGATATCCGCCTTGGTCTTGCGGCGCTTCTTATACGGCAGGTACAGATCCTCCAGGCGCGCCTTGGTTTCGCAGCCTTGGATGAGGGCACGCAGCTCGTCGGTCAGCTTGCCCTGCTCCTCAATCGCGGCGAGCACCGTTTCCTTGCGCTCCTCCAGTTCCCGCAGGTAGGTCGAGCGCTCCTCGATGATACGCAGCTGCGAGTCATCCAGCCCGCCGGTGGCTTCCTTGCGGTAACGGGCGATGAACGGAACGGTGTTACCTTCCGCCATGAGCTTGAGGGCGGCTTCGACAAACTGCTCTTTGACGCCCAGCTCTCCAGCGATGGTGGCTGCGATATTCACAAAACCTCTTTATGGGTCGGGGACTAAAAGACCTTCCTACCCTATACCCCGCCCTGCCACGCGCAGGAAGTACCCAGGCCAAACTCGGTGTGGCCGATCTCGGAGGTCCCGTACCACAATGTGTGCGGCGGCAAACAGTCCGCGACGGCCGCGGTGACCTTGGTCAGCGGCAGGTCAGAGGTACCGTTGACGATGACGCGCCACACGTGTTCGCTCACCGGCGGCTGGCCGTGCTTATCCATGTACTCGTTGACCAGAATGTTGTCGGGTTCGCAGGTAAATGACACGACCTCGGCGTTGATGTCCTGCGGTTCGACTCCGCCTTCACGCAAACGCTGCGGCATACCTTCGAGGACCTTGTTCCATTCAGCCTCAGTCATAAGTATTGACAAGTCAGTGCTGACGTCCATCTCAATCCTCCTTTAAGGTTTCCAGGTAGGCGCGATCGGCGTCACTTAGCTCCGCTGCATCCAGCAGCTCTGGGCGGCGCTGCCACGTCCGCGCCAGCGACTGCTCGCGGCGCCACCGGTCCACACGGGCGTGGTCACCGGAGGTCAGCACGTCCGGCACCGCCAGGCCACGCCACTCGCGCGGCTTGGTGTAGCTGGGCCCCTCCAGCAGGCCATCGGAGAAGGAATCTTCTTCGTGCGAGCGCCGGTTCCCCAGCACACCAGGGATGAGGCGCACGACGGCTTCGGCGATGACCAGCACGGCCACCTCACCTCCGATGAGCACGTAGTCGCCGATGGAGACCTCGCGTACGCGGTAACGGTGCTGCGCATCGTCGACGACGCGCTGGTCGATGCCCTCGTAGCGCCCGCACGCAAAGACAATGTGCTCCTCCGCAGACCACGTTTGCGCATCAGCCTGAGTAAAAGGCTCTCCCGCGGGAGTCGGCACGATGAGCAGCGGCTTATCCGACCCCTCGCTTTCGCTATAGGAGCGCGCCTCGACGCCATGGATATCGTCGTGGCGCGGCTTGCTCAGGTGCGGCAGAGCGCTCTGCAGGTCCTGAGTGGAGGCGGTGCCGGAGGAGACGTCGTCAAGCGCGGGCCCCCACACCTCTGGCTTCATCACCATGCCGGGCCCGCCGCCATAGGGGGAATCATCGACGGATTTATGCACGTCGGTGGCCCACTGGCGCAGGTCATGCACGCCCACCGCGAGCTTCCCCTGCTCGATGGCCTTGCCCAGCAATGCGTGGCGCAGCGGGTCGAGGTACTCCGGAAAGATGGTGACAACGTCGATTCTCATAGGTCGAGCAGCCCCTCCGGTGGGGTAATCGTGCAGGTTCCTTCCTCCAGATCGACCTCCGGCACGATCTCCTCCACGAAGGGGACGAGCGCTTCTTTGCCATCGGTGAGCGTGACCTCCAGGAGGGACTGCGTGGGGCCGTGGGTCACGCCGGTCACCTCGCCCACCTCTATGCCATCGAGGAGGACGCGCAGCCCTTCTAACTCGTGGTCATAGAAGCCGTCATCTTCCGGATCATCCAGGGGCTCGGCAAAGAACTGGGTGCCACGCAGCGAGTCCGCGGCCGTGCGGTCCGGGATTTCCTTAAAGGTGATGAGCAGGCGCCCCTTGTGGGCACGCACCGCTGCGATGGTGAGTTCGTGCTCCTTTTTGCCTTGTGTGCCGTGGAGAACCTCGCCGACGGCGAATCGGGTCTCCGGGGAATCGGTGGTCACCTCGACGGAGACCTCGCCTTTAATGCCGTGGGATTTCACCACGCGACCAATGAGTAGTTCCATGCCTGCTAGCTTAACGGGCTACGCTGGGGCGGCATGACTGAGCTTCCCATCAATGATGCAACCACCTTTGGCGACGCCTCCCACAACAGTGCCGCCCTCACAACGCTGAATCTGCTCGATGAGGCCCCCGAGCCGAACCCCACACGCCCCAGACCAGCCGTTAAGAGGGTCCTCAGTGCCGACGGCGCAAACCTCATCCTCTTCTCCTTCCTGCCTGGACAAGACCTACCTGATCACAAGGCCGCGCACCCCATCACCGTCCAGGTGCTCCAGGGATCGGTGATTTTTAGTTGCGGGGAACAAGATGAGGTGCTCGCTCCCGGACGCATAGTGCACCTTCCGGCGTACGTGCCGCATGCGGTGACATGTAGCGAGGAACCTGCACTCATGCTGCTCACCATGTTGACACCGAACACTGGCGCGAATGTCTAGACTTTTAGTACGATTCTAAGATCGTGAGTAGTTCGAAGCCGTATCACCATGGAAATTTGCATGAAGAGATCCTCCGGGAGGCCATTAAGCTCGGCCGGGAGGGCGGACCGGAGGCTGTGACGATTCGCGCCGCAACGCGCGCGGTGGGCGTCTCCCCCACCGCCGCCTACCGTCACTTCAAGGACCAAGCCGCGCTTCTCGACGCCGTCGGGGCCGTCGCCACCTACGAACTCATCAACAAGCTCAGCGATACCTTCGAAACGACTGAGGGCACCATCATTGACAAGATGATGGCGGCCGGTTTCACCTACTTCCACCACGCCTTGGAAGAGCCGCACTTCTTTATGTGCATGATGGCCGCGAGCAGCTTTGATATTCCGGCCGGGCTCGTAGCCGCGGCTGAGGGGCCCGGCGAAGATCCACGTGTGCAAGCCATGTTCAATTTCTACGGCTACATGGAGCAGTACGCGCGATCCATCGGCCAGCAACCCAAGAGGCAGCACATGATGCAAAATTGCCTGGCCGGCTGGTCAACGGTGCACGGCTTCACGGTCTTGTGCCTCAGCGGTCATTTGGGGTCGCTACCGGAGGAAAAGGTGGAAGCTATGGCGCAGTCAGTTATTGCCTCCGCTGTCCGCGGCTTGGACTTCGAAAACCCTCTGGAGGTCCGCCTCCCACGGCCGAAAAACTAGATAATCCCCGCGACCTACTGGTCAGCGGGGATATTACGTTTGGAGTGCAGGAATTACTCTGCGGACTCCTCAGCCTCAGCGGAGTCGGCCTCTTCAGCCTTAGCGGCCTCTTCCTCGGCCTTAGCAGCCTCAGCGGCAGCGGCTTCCTCAGCAGCCTTCTCGGCGGCAGCCTTAGCCTCAGCCTCTTCCTTGGCCTTGCGCTTCTTCTCGGTGATGGCCTCGATGGTCGGGCCGTTGTTGGCCTCAGCCAGAGCAGCGTTGAAGAGGTCCAGCTTGGACGGCTTCGGCTCAGCAACCTTCAAGGTGCCCTCTGCGCCCGGCAGACCCTTGAACTTCTGCCAGTCACCGGTCACCTTGAGCAGTGCGAGAACCGGCTCGGTCGGCTGTGCGCCGACACCCAGCCAGTACTGAGCGCGCTCGGAATCGATCTGGATCAGGGACGGCTCCTGCTTCGGCTGGTAGATACCGATGTTCTCGATAGCCTTGCCGGAGCGGCGGGTGCGTGCATCAGCGACGATGACGCGGTACTCAGCGTTGCGGATCTTACCCATACGCTGCAGCTTGATCTTAACGGCCATGATTGGCTCCTTTTCTAGTCACCGGGCAGTTCAGACACGCGCCGCTTTCTGGCGCGCCGGTTCAACCCTTGGATTTATCCTGCGCGTGACGTGCCGGCCGTCCGTAGGCGGTACCGGCGTTACGCAGAGATGAAGTTTTACGTGTCCTCCACGCGGTGCGTGAACAACCTCAACAACTTTAGCGGAACCCACACGAGATAGGAAATTCCCTTTAGCTCTTGCAGAGTTAGGCCTTACCCCGCGAAGGGGGTAGTCTGTAATGCGGTTATTTCGACGCCACACAATCCTCTTTTTATGAATAAACAAGCCCCCTCTACATTCCGCTACCGTTACGACCTCGACGGCCTCCGCGGCATCGCGATCGCCTTGGTTGTTCTGTACCACGTCTTCGTCGGGCGTGTCTCAGGTGGTGTCGATGTCTTCCTCCTGCTTTCCGGGTACTTCTTCTTGGGCTCGCAGCTGCGCTATGCCGCGCGGCCCAACGCCTCCCTGAACCCGTGGTGGCCCATCTGGCGCACGCTCCGCCGGCTTGTTCCTTCCCTCGTGCTCGTCATCGGCGTGAGCTATCTACTCGTCCGGCTTTTCGCTCCGAAGCTCATGAACACGGAGCTCACCAAGCAGATCACGGCCACGGTCTTCTACTACCAAAACTGGGAACTGGCGCGACAAAACGCCGACTACGCCGCTGCCTCCGCAAGCACATCACCACTGCAGCACATGTGGTCCATGGCGGTCCAGGGCCAGTTCTACCTCATCGGCATCTTCTTCGCTCTCGGCCTAGCTGCTTTCATGCGCCTGCGCCCCAAGAACACGGGCCTGCGAGAACAGCGCTTCTCTTCCATTAATTCCATCGCTGGCCCGATTCTCCTCGTAGTTACCGTCGCTTCTTTTGCCTATGCATCCCGCGACGGGCTCTTTGGCACCCCGGAGAACTACTACTCCACATGGTCGCGCGCCTGGGAGCTGACTTTGGGCGCGGTGCTCGTCATCTATGGTTCGCACCTGCGCATGCCGCAGCACTTGTCCAACCTCGCCACCGCCGTCGGTCTGGCCGCGCTCGCCTGCACCGGTCTGGTCATTTCCGATACCTTGGCGTTCCCAGGGCCGCTGTCTCTTTTGCCCATCGGCGGTGCAGTACTCATCATCATTGGTTCCGGCGGGTCTTTCTCGCGGGTGCTCACCACCCGGGTTTCTCGCTGGCTCGGTGATATCGCCTACCCGCTCTATCTGTGGCACTGGCCTCTGCTCATCATTTCCATCGCCGCCCTCGGCCTGGAAACCCCTCCGTGGTGGCTCGGTGCCATCATTATCGTGGTGTCGCTGGGCTTGGCGGATGTGACGCATCGTTTCGTCGAGAAGCCCCTGCGCCAGCATCGCAAACGCCCGCTTGCTGACGACCTCCCCGTCCACCGCGGCCTCGCCGACCTCCGCACCCGCACCGGCGCTCTCCGCGGGGTCGGTGGCGTCGTCGTTGCTGCCTGCACCATTGCTCTCGTGGCCGTTCAGCCGCTGTGGCTGCGTAGCCTGCAGGAGGCCAACCGCGAAATCCTAGATCCGAGGCTCTACCCGGGAGCCACGACCTTCGTTGAGAACATCACGCCGCCTGAGAACGTGGAAATCAAGCCTGACCCGATTCTCGCGCGCGGCATCCAGCCGCCGGTCGCTGATAATTGGTGCTTCATTCCGGAGCAGGAACCAACGGACTACTTCATCGAGACGCAGAAAGACGGCGTGACGCCGTGCATCTTTGGTGACGTTGATTCCGACGTCGAGGTCTACTTGGTTGGTGGCTCGCATGCGGAGCAGTTCTCCTCGGCGCTGGATTACTTGGGCCGCGAGATGGGCTTTAAGCTCGTCCCGCTTACCCGCGTGGGTTGCCCCATCGAGTTGGGCGATGAACTGAGTGTGAAGCCCTCTTGCGCCGAATGGAGCAAGGAAGTGGTCAAGCGCATCATCGACGCGGACCCAGCGTTGGTTGTGTCCAATTCCACGCGGCCAGGACAGCCGTTCGGCCACGGCCCCGATGCTGTCCCACCAGGCTACATAGCCTTCTGGGACGAGCTGGCCAAGCACGATATCCCCTTTGTAGGCTTCCGCGACAACCCGTGGGGCTTCGATGAACACGGCAATGGCCGCCAGTTTGATGAGTGCTACGTGGCCACCAAGGATTCCCTCGGGTGTGGCATGCGTTTCGAGGAGGTCTACGCGCCCTATGACCCCGGCGCTGAAGTCCTCTCGCAGTACGACAACATGCTCGCCGTGGACACCTCGAAGTGGTTCTGCAACGCCGACGGCGATTGCCCGGTCATCATCGGCAATATTATGGTCTATCGCGATATGCACCACTTCACCAAGGCCTTCGCCGACTCTGCCATCCCGCTCATCCGTGAAGCAATCGCGCCTATCCTCAACGGCGAGCAGGTCAAACAGCAGCCCCCGCAGATTCCCGCCGATAGCCCCGTGATCCCCCAGTCCGCTGAGACGCCTCCGGCCACACCCGCGGAGCCCATCCCCTTTCCGGCCTACCCCACAGGAGAAGCCATCTAGTACGCAGAAGGGCCGGCGCTACAAAGCGCCGGCCCTTGTCTCACCGAAGAAGGCTATGTTCTTCTTCGGTTATTTCTTCTTGCCCTGCCCAAAGTCCAGGTTGCTGAGGTCGATATTTTCCATGCCCTTCGGCATCTTTATATCGCCTAGTCCGGGCATGCCGCCGCCCATTTGCTCCTGCATCTTTTGCAGCTCCTGCATCGACGGCATGCCACCCGGCATACCGCCGCCACCACGACGCTTCGGCGGCTTGCGCTTGCCGTTCTTGCCCTTGCGGCCCTTCGGCTTCTTCTTGGTAGCGGAACGCCCACCGCCCATGCCCGGCATACCAAAACGACCGGCCATCTGCGACATCATCTTCTTGGCTTCGGTGAAGCGCTCGATGAGCTGGTTGACGTCAGAAACGCTCACACCGGAACCAAGGGCAATACGCTTGCGGCGCGAAGCGTTGAGAATCTTCGGGTTCTCGCGCTCCTCCGGGGTCATACCGCGGATGATGGCCTGGATGCGGTCGAGCTGCTTCTCGTCGACCATGTCGGCGATCTGGTTCATCTTGTTGCCGCCCGGCATCATCTTGAGCAGGTTGCCCATCGGCCCCAGGTTGCGCACCATGAGCATCATGTCCAAGAAGTCATTGAGCGTCATCTCGCCGGAGCCCATCTTCTTGGCGGCTTCCTCCGCCTTGGACTGATCCAGCTTGGACTCCGCCTGCTCGATAAGTGTCAGCAGGTCACCCATGCCCAAGATGCGCGAGGACATGCGCTCCGGGTGGAAGACGTCGAAGTCCTCGAGCTTCTCACCTGTGGAGGCGAACATGATGGGCTTACCCGTGACCTCACGGATGGACAGGGCTGCACCACCGCGGGCATCACCATCCAGCTTGGTCAGGACGACACCGGTAAAGTCCACGCCATCGCGGAAAGCTTCAGCGGTCTGCACGGCGTCTTGGCCGATCATGGAGTCAATGACGAAGAGCACTTCGTCCGGGTTGACGGCATCGCGGATGTTGCGCGCCTGCGTCATCAGGGTCTCATCGATGCCGAGGCGACCAGCGGTATCGATGATGACGATGTCGTGCTGCGTACGCTTAGCCTCTTCGATGCCGCGCTTGGCGACGTCCACCGGATCCCCATGCGAGGTACCCATCTCATGCTCGTGGGAGTCCAGGGAGGTGCCAGGATCCGGCGCGTAGACGTCGACCCCGGCGCGCTCGCCGACGATTTGGAGCTGCTGCACCGCGCCCGGGCGCTGGAGGTCACAGGCCACCAGCATCGGGGTATGTCCCTTCGAAGCTAGGTGCTTGGAAAGCTTGCCCGCCAAAGTAGTCTTACCAGCACCCTGGAGGCCGGCGAGCATGATGACCGTCGGTGGATTCTTAGCCAGGTTGAGGCGGCGGGTCTCGCCGCCGAGAATCTCGATGAGCTCCTCGTTGACGATTTTGACTACCTGCTGCGCCGGGTTGAGGGCCTCGGAGACCTCGGCACCGGCCGCACGCTCCTTGATGCGCTTGATAAAGCCGCGTACGACGTTGAGCGAGACGTCCGCCTCCAACAACGCAAGGCGGATTTCGCGCGCTGTGGCGTTGATGTCCGCCTCGGTCAGCTTGCCCTTGCCGCGCAGGCCGGACAGGGCTGATTGCAAGCGGTCAGACAAAGACTCAAACACGGTGCAGTGCTCCCTCAACTATCGTGGATAAATTTATAACTTCCCCAGCTTAGCCGTTGACCAGTGCTTGGGTCACATTCCGGACGAGGGCGGCGCGGGGGACGTCGCCAAGCGGCACGGCGTGGAGCACCATCGTGGCGCCCGGCGCGGCGGTGGATACCCACTCGCACTCGGGAAGCAGCGCCAGCACGTGGCCGAGCGTACCCGGGTAGTCATCGATCCGAACCTCGAAGACTCCCCTGCTCCACATCGCAGTCGCGGGCCCCGGCACAAATTCGGGCAGCACGGTATAGGTGCCGGATTTATAGGACTGAACGAGGCGCTCCTCCACCGTGGCGAGATCGATAGCACCGTGCAGAGCGCGGATGGCGAACTCGCCGGCATAGCCCTCCTCGGTGCGCACGAGGCGCGAGGAAAGAATGTTCCAGCCCAGCGCGGCAATCAGGGCCAGCGGACGCACGGCCTCCCTTTGGTAGTTGCCACGCCACAGGACGGTAAAGCTGTCATCCTCCGGGTTGTGGCGCAGGCCGATGTCGCGGTCGGCGGCAACCAGAGGACGAACTGGGCGCAGTGCCTCCAACTGCGCAAAAGCGCGCCCGCTGACCGCTTCGATGCCCTGCTCTAGCCTGCGGTTCCACACACCGGGCCCGGTGGATTCGGCATCGGCGCGGGCGAGCACGACGAGGAGAGCCAAGGTGAGGTAGTCATAGCGCACAGCTTCGAGGAGCTCGTCACGGGCTTCATCGGATGAAGGATCGGTGCGGGAGACGATGCGCGCCAGCGTGGTGTGCTCAGCGACCACGGTTTGGACGCGGGAGCGGTCCGCCAGGTCGAGTCCCAACTTGGCTGCGGCTCGCGCCACCATCTCCGCCCCCACCATCTCGTGCGGGCGCGCATAGCCTTTCCCGATGTCGTGATAGAGCCCCACCAGGAGCAGCAGGTCCGGCCGGGCCACGGAGGTGCGCGCTTCCGCACAGCGCGCGACGGTAAGGATGGAGTGGTAGTCCACGGTGTGAGCGTGCGTGCGCTCGCGCGGCAACAGCCCCCGGATGTGCTCCCACTCTGGGACGAGCCGCTCCCACAAGCCGTGAGCGTCCATCTCCTGGATGAGGCGCGGAGTGTTGAGCGGCGAGGACAACAGGCTGAAGAAGGCATCCGTCGCGGCGGCGGGCCAGCGTTCGGGCAGTTCCGGCAACTCGCGCAGTTGCTCCCAGACATGGGAGGGCACGGTTCTACCCGAGCGCGCTGCAGCGGCAGCCACGCGCAGGAGCAGCCACGGCTCGTCGAGATCGGCGGTGCGAGCGAGGCGGATCTCGCCCCCGGCATCGACCACCCCGATATCGAGGGGCTTACGTGTGCGGTTGTGGCTGCGTTTGGATACGACTCCCCGGGCAGTCGCCAATGCCCTCTCCACGGCTTTATCTACCGCGGTAGCCGCGGTGACCACGGCCGCGGACAAGTCATAACGGTCAGCGAAACCAAGCTCGTGGGCGATCTCCGCAGCGAACTCAGGATCGAGGACGTCGCGGTGCCGGTGGGCGGTGACGTGGAGGAGCGTGCGGACGTCGAGAAGCAGGGCCTGCTCTTCCTCGAGCGCTGGGACGTCGGCGAGGTTGCCCAGGGCGAGGGCCCGCAAGAATTGGATGTCGCGCAGGCCGCCCCGCCCATTCTTGATATCTGGGTGGGTCATCGTGGCCAGGGTGCCGGAGCGGCGCCAGCGGGTGATTGCTAGGTCGACGAAAGCATCGAAATTGCTCTGCAGTAGGCGGCGCCAGGAGGCATAGACCTGGGCGCGGGTGGAGTCCACGAGCTGCTTGTCGCCGGCGACGAAAGCCAGATCCAGCTGCGCGAAGCCGGCGGCGGGATCAGATCCGGCGATGGCGCCGAACTCGCGCGGGGTGCGCACGGCGTAGTCAAGCCGGTATTTGGCGTCCCAGATGGGGTACCAGATTTCGGAGACGACGTCCTCGGGAAGCTCGGTGTCATCCGGGTGGAGGAGAATCAAGTCGAGATCCGAAAAAGGCGTCATCGCCCGCCGGGCAAAAGAACCCGTGGCGGCAAGCGCACAACCGGGCGGAAGCTGCAAGGACTGCGTGAGGCGCAGCGCCGAAGCGTAGGCGTCCTCACGCAGTTGGGCGGCCGTAGACACCTTTTAGAGAGCGGCCTCGCCGCGTTCACCGGTGCGTACGCGGATGACGTCCTCGACGTGCGTGATCCAAATCTTGCCGTCACCGATCTTGCCGGTGTAGGCGGCGTCGACGATGGCGGAGAGGATGTCCTCCACCTGCTCGTCGGCCGTCACCACCTCAAGCTTGACCTTGGGTACGAAATCGGTGGCGTACTCGGCGCCGCGGTAGACCTCGCTGTGGCCGCGCTGCTGACCAAACCCCTGGGTCTCGGTCACGGTCAGGCCGTGCACGTCGTGCTGTTCGAGGGCTTCACGGATGTCCGGCAGCGTGAACGGTTTGACGATGGCAGTGATGAGCTTCATCTGTTACTCCTTAGCTCCGGCGGTGTCGACCCGCGGCTGGACGGTAGGTGCAGGGTTAATCCTAGCGTCGTGGGTGTGGCGACGGTGAGACGCCACGGACTCACGGAAGTCATAGGCGGACTCGCGGTGCTCGCTCAGGTCGATGCCTTGGTCTTCATCATCGGCCCTCCACCCCAGGGTGGCGCGGATGAGGAGCGCCACAACCAGCGTAACGGCAGCGGAGAACAGCATGGCGACGAGCGCGATGACCGCCTGGACGACGAGCAGCTTGAAGCCTTCCGAGAGGTAACCGGTGAGGATGCCGTTATCCGTGGCGAAGAAGGCCAACCCGATGGTTCCCCACAGGCCAGCGCACAGGTGCACGCCGACGACGTCCAGGGAGTCATCGAAGCCCCAGCGGTACTTCAGACTGATACACAGGCAGGCGATAATGCCGCCGAGGAACCCGAGGGCGATGGAACCGAGCGGGCTGAGTGCTCCTGCGGCCGGGGTGATGGCGACAAGACCTGCAATCGCGCCGGATGCAGCGCCGAGAGAAGTCGCGGCGTGGTCCCGGATTCTTTCCACGAGCATCCAGCCGAGCATCGCTGCGGCCGCTGCAACAGTGGTGTTGAGCCATGCCAGGCCAGCAAGACCGTCCGCAGCGAAAGCGGAACCGCCGTTAAAGCCGAACCAGCCGAACCACAGAAGCGCAGCGCCCAGCATCACCATCGGAAGGTTGTGGGGCCTATCGATGTGCTTCGGGAAGCCCGCGCGCGGGCCCACGACGATAGCCAGAACCAGGGCAGCCGCGCCGGCGGAAATGTGCACGACGGTGCCGCCCGCGAAGTCGATGGGAGCAATGAGAGCCTCACCGTTTGATACACCGAAGAGCCACGCTGCGAGGGAACGCGGGGCATGGGAGAGCACTCCCCCGCCCCACACCATGTGAGCGAGCGGAAAGTAGGCGAAGGTGATCCACACGCCCGCAAAGGTGAGCCACGCGGAGAACTTCACGCGGCCGGCGAGGGCTCCGGAGATGATGGCTGTCGAAATAATGGCGAAGGTTGTTTGAAAACCGATGTCGATGATGTTGGGGTAACCAGCACTGCCGGCAAGGTACTCGGCGGAGGGCCCGGTGATTTGGCCGCGTAGCCCCCAGGCTTCAAACGGGTTGCCCACGATACCGGCCAGCGAGCTTTCCGCATAGGACATGGACCACCCCCACAGAACGTAGAGCACGGGGACGAGCGCTAGTGCGCCGAAGGACATCATCATCATGTTGAGGACGTGACGGTTGCCCGCCATTCCGCCGTAGAACAACGCCAATCCGGGGGTCATGAGCAGCACCAAGGATGCGCTGATGAGCATCCATGCTGCGTCGCCGGAAGAAAATGCTTCAGGAGTCATACGTCAACTAACCTCGTTTCTATAGCTTGATAGGTAACGGGACTTAATATACCTATCGCACTATAGAATTAGGAAGGAAAGTGAGCTGCAGATCACACTTAAGATCGAAAAAGCGGCGAGGGAAGCACTCTCCTCGCCGCTTGTCCCAGCACGCGCCCTAGAGCTCGTCCTCGGAAGCCTTTACCGTTTGCTCACGCTCGCGCATACGCTTGGCATACTTCACGTCGGTGACGGTCACGCCGTAGATGGAACGGCCCATGTAGAAGGAGCCCACCGACGCGATGATCCACACGCCGAAACACGCGATCATGACCTTGATCAGCGACCACAGGGAAAACCCGTTCTCAGCAAAATCCACGACCAACTTCGCCACAAGCAGCAGCGGAACGGCCAAACCGACCGTCGGCCCCAGCAGGTTGACGCGGGTCAGGGCATCGGGCGCACGCCACAAGGCGATGGCGGTCCCAATGACCAAGACCGTGGCTACGACCAACAGAATCGAGGCGATAATCTCCGCGATAGTCATGGTCTTACCTCCTACCCTTCGAGATGATGCGGGCCATCGACAACGTCGGCAGCACGCCGGCCGCAATAGCCGCGAGCATGGCGATGTCGTAGACGATGGACGCGTGATTAGTCATGGCCCACGCAATGTACATGCACAACATGCCGTAGAAGACCATGTCACTCATCACGGTACGGGTGAGCTCGTCGCGGGAGCGCAGTGCCAACACTAGGGCCGCGCACACCGATGCGCCGATGAGGAAAATACTGACAAAAACTACCCATTGAAAGGCGCTCATCGAGGAAAAATCAATCATTTCTTATCATCCTTTCGGGCATCCTTGTTCTGTGCAACCTGGCGCAAGGGCCACACGGAGTACTTCTCCACATCGTGCGCGGCCAGCGGGGTATCGTCGGTCTTTGCAATGTCGGGTGCACGCATATGGCGGCCCAGCGTATCCAGCGGGTACTCGTAGAACGTGGAGGCGAGCTCCTTGGTGGGGCCCTGACCAGGAACGCCATAGTCAATGCCCTTCACTCGCGGGGCGAGGCGTTCCTCCATGTCCGCGAGATCCTCCATGATGCTGGCTGGGTCATCCCCCATGACCGCCTGAACCAGCACGATGCGCGGCAGGCCTTCTGCCACCGGCTCGCGCAAACCCAAGGACAGAGTCCCCGGGGTTGCCGTAATGGACGAGGTGAACCAGAAGATCTCCCACGCGCTGGTCACGCGCAGGGGGTACCGCACCACTACCGGGCGGTAGTTATTCTGCGGCTTGAAGGATTCCGCGGCGAGCGAGAAACCCGCAACGAAGATTTCCTTGATCAGCCACAGCGCGTAGCCAACAGCATGCAACGCAGTCTTCATTTAACGGCCCTCCTGAAGGGAGTCGATATCGGGTAGGGCTACGGGGTCGTCGCCAAGCACAGCGTGTGCGTAGGCCTCCGTATCCAACAAGTCTGCAGAAGCTTCCATGGTGATGCTAATGACCGGCCCGGAGAGGATAAACATGGTCAGCGAGCCCAAGATGAGCGCGGCCGAGGGCGCCATCAGCTTCTTGCGGATCACCAGCTCATCGGGCACCTTCTCCTTGGGCAAATCCTTGCCCCAGAAGACGCGACGCCACACCCGCAGCATGGCCAGGAACGCGGCGAAGGAGGCGATGATAATCACCGCGATGACGGTCCATGCCCATCCCCCGCCGGTGCGGGCGACTTCCGCGACGATGAGAACCTTGCCCCACATGCCGGAAAAGGGCGGGAAGCCCACAACAGAGAAGGCACCGGCGGCGAAGATCCACGCGATGATGGGATCGCGGCGCGCCAAGCCAGAAAGCTTATTGAGCCCGCCCGTGCCGTAGGTCTCCTCAATGGCACCGGAGGCCAAGATGAGGGAGCCCACCGTGAGCATGTGGTGGATGGTGTACAGGATTCCGGCGGCCAGTGCGCGTTGTGCATCGTGGGTGGTAAAGGCCATCATCACCAGGATGAAGGGCATACCGTTGAGCATCTGGTAGCCCAGCACGCGGCGGATGGAGTTCTCGGCCAAACCGCCGAAGGAGCCCACCACCATGGAGATGATCATGATGACGATGATGAGTGTTCCCCAGCGCTGGTCCATATCGAACAGCTGCACCCACAGGCGGTAGAGCATGTACACCGCGACCTTGGTGTGCAGGCCCGAGAAGAGGCCCATGACCGCAGCCGATGTTCCCGGGTAGGTCCGTGGCAGCCAGGACTGCACGGGGAACACGCCGGCCTTCGCAGCGATGGCGATAACGATGATGCCCGAGGCCACCGTCACCGGGCCGTTGCCGGCGGCAGCGCCCGTGAGCGCCGCCAGGTTGACCACGCCGGTCACCGAGTAGATATAGCCCACGCCGACCACCAAAAGCGTAGATGCGAACAAGTTCACCAGCACGAAGGCGCGGCCGGCAGCCAAGCGCGACCAGGTACCGGACATCGTGATGAGGCCATAGGACGGCAGCAGCATGACCTCGATGAACACGAAGAAGTTAAAGAGGTCAGCGGTCAGCAGGGCGCCGCACACACCAGTGATAAGGATTAGTGTCAGCGACGGGTAGTAGCGAGACTTGGTCTCACCGCCCACGATGGCAAACCAGTTGGCACCGAAGGCCACGATCATCGTCGTAATGAGCATGAGTGCCGAGAAGGTATCGGCGGCGAAGGCAATACCCGCGTTGCCCAGGTAGTTACCCACGCTGTGCGCCACCACCCCGTTGCTCATGGTGTAGAGCAACAGCGCAAAGGAGGCGAAAATACCCACGCCCGGAACGATGAGCATGATGGCATCGCGCACGCGGCTCCATGGCGCGAGGAGCGCCAGCGCCGCCGATACGAGGGGAACCGCTGGGAAGAGCGGGAGGAGGGCGCTTACGGTGTCATACATCTAGTTGTCCTCCTCTTGTTCGAGTTCTTTCAAACGATCCATCTTGTTAGCCGAGCGCTCCAGAATCTCCCGGTTCTGGGTGTCGCGTCCCAGCGTGGAGAAAGCGTGGTCAATGGTGTTGTCATCCACCGGCTCAACAACGTCCGTGTCGTCGTTCGCGCCCATCGCCGCCATGGTCAGCAGGATGGTCGAGGTAGCCATGGAAATCACCACGGCGGTCAGCACAAAGGCCTGCGGCAGCGGGTCCGCCATCTGGTCCATGCCCACCTGCGAGGGAAAGGACTCCCCGCGGTAGGAGTACACGCCGGTAGCCAGAAGCATAAGGTTGGCACCGTGGCCGAAGGCCATCATGCCCAGCACGATGTGCACGAGGCCGCGCTGCTGGATGAGGTAGACGGCGCTACCGATGAGCAAAGCAATGGTCAGTGCGAGGATCATGAGTTCTTCTCCTCTTGAGCCGAGATTCGGTGGGACGAGGACGCACGGTGGCGTGCCTCGGAGTCATTGAGCAACGCCGTTGGGTCCGAAGACGGGTTGATGGACTCGGGATACGGGTCGTCGACATCCTCCATGACCACGCGCGGGGTATTCGGCAGCGCGGAATCATCGTCATGAACCCACGGCAAGTAGTCCCGCTCGGTGCCCGGGCGCAGGTAGCCGCCCAAGGCGTTGATGGCCATGGTGAGCATGCCCAACACCGCGAGGTAAATGCCGAGGTCGAAGATGAGCGACGTCGTCCAGTGCTGCCCCAGGGCGTGGCCGTGGATGGCTGTGAGGAAACCGCCGGAGCTATGCGACGTCGGGATGTAGCCGATGAAGCCTGCCACCAGTGCCACGATGATGCCCACGCCGGTGAGGTGAATCGGAGTCATGCGCCCGAAGACAATCTCATCGGTACCGCGGGACAGGTAGGTCAGGCCGATGGCCGCACCCATGATGAGCGCCGCCGGGAAGCCGCCGCCGGAAGCCTGGTGGCCGCGGTAGAAGACAATGAAGGACATGACCACCAGGATTGGGATGGCCACGGCAATGCCCTTGCGCAGCGGCACCGAGTTGAGCTGCGACTGGCCGAACGGCGCCGGACGCGTACCGGAGGTGAACGGGAAGCGCGGCAGCGTCGAGGTGACCGCAGCGATAACCACGGCGGCCATGCCCAGCACCGACAGCTCACCCAGGGTATCGAGTGCACGGAACTCCACGATGATGGTGGCCACCACGTTGTCGCCACCAGTAATATCCGGAGCGTTGTTGAGGTACCACATGGCCAGGTCCGAGCGCTCGTGACGCCCCATCAGCGCCCACACGCCCAGGAATGCGGTGAGCCCAGCGAGCACGGCCACCACGATGGAACCCACCTTGCGGTTGTTGTTTTGTACTGGGTGGAATTTCTCCGGCAGATAGCGCAGGACCATCATCATGACGATGACGGACAGCGCCTCCACCGTGAACTGCGTCAGGGCCACGTCGGGTGCGCCGAGCAAGAACATCTGCAAAGTCACGCCGGTTCCCGCGGTACCAATCATGACCGCACCGGTGAGGCGGTTGCGGGTGCGCACCAGACCAAACATGGATAGCGCCACGATGCCCAGCGGCAACACGTCCCACGGATTATCAAGGCCATCCACGCGCGGGTTGAGAGCCACACCGTCGACACCCGTGGACGCCAGAGTGGAGCCCGCAAGGATGATGACTAGGAGAATGATCGGCAGGATCAGCTTCGACGGGTTGTGGGTATCGGACATGCGGCCAACGAAACGGCCGAAGGCTGCGCACACATCCTGAATCCACTTCAGGATTTGGTTACCGGTACGCGGCAGGAGCTGGCGCTCCTCCATCGCGGTCCACAGCGGCCCGCGGAAGAACAACGCGATGATGCCAGCGATCAGCACCACCACAGAAATAAGCAGTGGGACGTTCAGCCCGTGCCACAGCGCAAGGTGGGAATGGCCTTCCATGCCGATGGCCGCCACGATGTTATCGAGCGGCTTATCAAGCGCTCCCATCACGAAAATGATCGGCACCGACATCACGCCCGGCAGAGCCGCGGGCAGCCACAGCCGAACCGGTGCCTCATGGACATGCGACATGTTGCGCGGGCCATCGAAAAAGGCGCCGAAGACGATCTTGGCGGAGTAAGTAAACGTGAAGAACGCACCCACGCCGGCGACGATGAGCAGCAGCGCCTGGCCGGTAGAACCAATTGGTGCCTCCTCGAAGGCGGTGAGCATTCCTTCCTTCGACACGAATCCGAACAGCGGCGGGACCGCCGCCATCGAGGCAGCACCGATAAGCATGGAGCCGAAGGTCCACGGCATCTTGTTCCACAGCACGCCGAGGCGGCGGATATCGCGGGAACCGGCCTCGTGGTCGATGACACCAATGAGCATGAAGATGGAGGACTTAAACAGCGCGTGCGCCAGCGTGTGCACGAGCGCCGCCGCGATGGCGAAAGGCGTGCCCACACCAATCGTGGCCACGATCCATCCCAGGTGGGACACGGTGGAGTACGCGGTCAGCTTCTTCAGGTCCGTCTTCTGCACCGCGAAGACCGCCGACATCACGGCGGTACCCATACCGGCGACGATGAGCAGCCAGTTCCACACGGCAACGTCGTGGAAGATGGTGGAGAAGCGAATCAAGAGGTAGGCACCGGCCTTGACCACTGCTGCCGCGTGCAGGAAGGCCGAGACCGGCGTCGCGGCCGCCATGGCTTCCGGCAGCCAGAAGTGGAAGGGGAACTGCGCGGACTTGGTAAACGCCGAGACCGCAATGAGAATGGCAACCCCGGCGGTCAGGCCTGGGCGCTCCGCCCACACGTCGGAGGCCAAGATGCCCTCAAGGTTCGTCGTCCCCGCTGCCGTCGCGGCAATCGCCACGCCGGAAAGCAAGGTGAGGCCGCCGATGAAGGTCAGGATCAGCGTGCGCTGCGAACCGGCCTCCCCGGACTTGCCACTGCGTGCGATCAACATGAACGACGCCAGCGATACCAGCTCCCACGCCAGGAAGAGCACGACGACGTCGTTAGCGAGCACGAGCAGGAGAATCGACAGCGTAAACGCGGTCATCAGGACATAAAAACTGACGTTTCCTTTTCCTTTAGGCAGGTAGGCAGCGGAATAGGTAAAAACCACCGCGCCGATGACGAGAGCCAGCATTGCGAAGAAGATGCCCAGCGCATCGCCGCGGAAGGCGAGGTTGACGTCGACGCCTGGCGCGATAACATCACGCACCCACGTCACGGAATAGGACAGTTCTTCACCACGGGCCAGTGCCGGAAATTCTTTAGCCAACAGTGCCGCGGCGATAATAAAAATGCCGGCTAGCGGGTAGCCGGCTGCGCGATCAGCAACCTTGACGGCTACCGGTGCTAGCGCCACTGCGACAGCTGCGAGGAGGACGACATACAAGAGTGTCACGGAAGAGTAGCCTCACGAACCGTTGTTAGGGCTGTTTAATCAGCCTCACATAGACAGGACTGTCCTAGACTACCATTGTGACCTCCCCCAAAGCACATCTTTAATGGGACGAAAACGACGAAAGCGCCCCACAAAGGAGGCGCTACGTCTCGAAAGAACTTAGGTCTAGCCCAGGGATCTATAAGGACTTACTTCTCCCCCAGCAAGGCATCAACAAATCCTTCAACCTCAAACGGCGCGAGGTCATCTGCACCCTCGCCGAGGCCCACGAGCTTGACCGGCACGCCCAGTTCCTCCTGCACCTGGAAGACGATGCCGCCCTTGGCGGTGCCATCCAGCTTCGTGAGGACAACGCCGGTGATATCAACAACATCACGGAAGATACGGGCCTGGGTCAGGCCGTTCTGCCCCACCGTCGCATCCAGTACAAGCAGGACCTCATCAACCTCGGTCTTCTTCTCCACCACGCGCTTGACCTTGCCCAGCTGGTCCATGAGGTCCACGGAGGTGTGCAGACGGCCAGCGGTGTCAACGAGAACAACGTCGACGCCCTGGTCAACGCCAGCGGCCACGGCATCAAAGGCCACGGAGGCCGGGTCCGCGCCTTCCTTGCCGCGGACAGTCGTAGCGCCCACGCGACGGCCCCAGGTCTCCAGCTGGTCCGCAGCCGCTGCACGGAAAGTATCCGCCGCGCCGAGCAAGACGTTGTGCCCCATGGACACGAGCACGCGGGCCAGCTTGCCGGTCGTGGTGGTCTTGCCGGTGCCGTTGACGCCGACGACCATAATGACGGCCGGCTTGCCTTCATTCGGCATGGCCTTGATAGAACGGTCCATCTCCGGGTGGCCCACCTCGATGAGGGCCTCGCGCAGCATCGCACGCGCTTCGGCCTCAGAACTGACTCCGCGCTCTGCAATCTTGTCACGCAGGGAGTCGGTAACTTGCATGGTGGACTTCGTACCCAGATCCGCCATGATGAGGGTGTCTTCGATTTCCTCCCAGGCATCATCATCAAGGTCACCAGCAGAAAGAATGCCCATGAGGCCTTGGCCAATGGCGTTCTGCGAGCGCGACAGACGCCCGCGCAGCTTGCCCAAGCGGCCGGCAGCCGGCGCAATGTCCTCCTGCGGCTGGGCTGCCGGGGCCTCGACAACCTCGGCGTCGTCGGATACTTCGAGCTCCTCCGGCTCAGCCTCGAGTGCCGCGCTTGCCGACGCCGCCTGCGCCCCCGCTGCCGCGGCGGCCTCCTCTGCTTCGGCTTCCTCAGACTCGGCCGGTGCTTCTGGCTCAGGCAGTGCTTCTACCTCTTCTTCGGCCTCAGACTGGGCGGAAGGCTCCTCCTCGGCCGGAGCCTCAGGTACCTCCGGTTCCTCCTCTACCTTCGGAGTCTCAACTACCGGCTCCGGTTCAGCAATCTCTTGTTCGGTGGCCGGGACATCCTCTTCCGTGTCTTCGTCATCCTTGTCAACAGCAGCGGCGCCGGATACGGCAGCACCAGCGGCGGCAGCGCCCGCAGCTCCTGCAGCGGCTACACCAGCGGAAGAATCCTTATCCTCTTCTTCCTTTGCCGGTTCGTTCTGCGCAGCCGGTTCCGGCTCGCTCACCGGCTTCGCGTCTCCGACGGGTTCCGGCTTAGGCTCTGCCTGAGGCTTCGGTTCCGCCGCAGGTTTCGCTGCCTTCGGGGTCTCCTCTTCACCCTTGAGCTGAGCATTCGCCAGATCAGTGGCATCACGCTGCTCCGCCTGCGGCTCAGGCTTGGGCTTGGGCTCAGCCGGGGCCTGCGCGGGCTGCTCGGCAACTGGCGGCTGTGGCGCCGGCTGCTCGGGCTTCGAGGCGGTGACAGGCTCCTTAACTGCACCGCCGCCAGCCGGGGCAAAATTAAAACCAGACTTGGCTTGGTAGTTGCCGGACTTCTGCTGCTGGGTCAGCTCCTTCGGCTCCTCCACGGGCTTTTCAAAGGAGACCTTCTTTGATTCGCCGCGCTTCTTGCCTAGGACAACGAACAAGACCACGAGCAGAATCAGGACGATGACTGCTATCGCAATCCACATAAAAGTAGTATTCATGCCTTCCATAGTGCCAGGGTTGTCCACGTACGGCACGACAAGGAGGGTGAAAAGTGCTGGGCGCAAGCCCCGCCCTAGCGCGGGGCATCGACGCCGAGGCGCGTCGCATCCTCCGCCGCCTGTGCTGTGCCCGGCGCCTCACCGGCGCGGGACATGCGCTGCGAAATCACGCGCGTCACGCCATCGCCGCGCATCGTGACGCCATACAGCACGTTGGCCACGTCCATCGTCGGCTTCTGGTGGGTGATGACGATGAGCTGGGAATCCTTACGCAGCTCCTCGAAAAGGGCGATGAGACGGCGCAGGTTGACGTCGTCAAGCGCGGCTTCCACCTCGTCCATGACGTAGAACGGTGAGGGGCGCGCGCGGAAAATCGCCACGAGCATAGCCAGGGCTGTCAAGGACTTCTCGCCGCCAGACAACAGGGACAAGCGCTTCACCTTCTTACCCGGCGGGCGGGCCTCCACCTCGATGCCGGTGGCCAGCATGTCATCCGGCTCCGTGAGGATGAGGCGACCCTCGCCTCCGGGGAACAGCGTCTGGAAGACCTTGGGAAACTCCGCTTCCACGTCGTGCCAGGCATCCGTGAACAGCTGCAAGATTTGCGCGTCCACATCTTCAATAACGCCAGTCAGATCCTTGCGCGCCTGGATGACATCGTCCAGCTGCGTAGACAGGAAGCTGTAGCGCTCCTCCAGTGCCTTGTACTCCTCCAAGGCCAACGGGTTGACCTTGCCCAGGGAGTTGAGGTCCTTCTCGGCTTGCTTCAACCGCTTAGTTTCGGCGGAACGATCGAAATCCTCCCCCGGGGTGTAGTCCTTGAGCAGGTCGGGAATCGCAATGCCGAGCTGCTCCACGATTTTTTCCTCGGCCTCATCCACGCGCACCTGCGCTTGGCTGCGGGCGATCTCGGAGTTATGCGCGGAGTCGGTCAAGCGATCCAGCTGCTGGCGGGTCGAGGAGACCGCTTGCTTCGCCGATTGTGCACGGCCTTGCAGCACGCCGCGCTGGGTGACCAGCTCATCGCGTTCCTCGGCGGCCCGCTCGAGTGCCTGCGCGGTCCGGGCGGCCAAATCTTGGGCATGCTTGTCGACGGCCCCCGCCAACCTCGCCTGCGCTTGCCGGCGGGCCATCGCCTGATCGTGGCGGGCTTTGGCCTGGCGCTCGTGCTGGGCTTGGCGCCGAAGGGCCTCTCCCCTACCCGCTGCCTGGCCGACCTTCTCTTCGGCGCTGCGGGCCGCCAGCTGGGCCTCTACCTCCATGGCCTTGACCTGTTCCAGGGCCGTCGAGGCAGCATCGCGTTCCACCGAGGAGGGTTCATCAGCCTGCTCTTCAGCGTCCACGCGCGACAAGCGGTCACGCGCCTCCGCCAACTCTTCGCGTAGGCGGGCCAACTGCACCTCGATATCCATGGCGCGGGCGGCGGCCTTTTCGTGCTCAGCCTTGTTCGCCTCGTATTGCTTGAGCAAGCGCTGGTGATCGCGCTTCCACGCCTCTAACTCGTGATCGTGTTCCCGTAGCGCGGCCTTAGCGCTCGCCGCACCCACGCGCGCATCGTCCGCCGCCAGCTTCGCGCCTTCCAGCGTGCCGGATAGTTCTTCCAGCTCATGGGTGGCGGTCTCCAGCTGTTGCTCGGCCTCCGCAATCTGGCCGCTCACCTCCACCGTTGAGGCAGCTCCAGTTCCGGCCTCTACCCAACCTTCGCCGACGAGCAGGCCCTCAGGGGTCACAGCTCGCAGGCGCGGATCCTCAGCGATGAGTTCGCGGGCAGCAGCATAGTCTTCTACGAGAACGACGTCGGAGAGCAAGCGCGTTACCGCCGCTGAGACTTCTGGGACCAAGACCATCTGGTCCAACAACCAGCGAGCACCGGAGGGCAAGTCCGCGTCAAGGCGCCAAGCTGAACCGGTGGGTTCCGCGGCGACGTCGATCAGCGGCGTGCGGCTCGCCTGCGCCAAGTCGCGCACGATGTCCCCGCTCACCGCGCCGGCTTGTGCTTCGGCGAAAGAACCCAGCGCAGCGGCAACGGCCGTCTCATAACGCGTGGAGATGAACTCCGCGAGAGGTTTAAAGCCCTCACCGAGATCCAGCGCTTCCGGAACGGTCTGGCCCAGAGTGTCGATCCGAGCGCGCAAGCTGTACACGCTTCGCTCGTGCTCCCGCTGGGCATCACGCAGCTGCTCCAAGCGTTTATCGGCCGCAGCAGATTCGCTGGCCGCGCGCACATGTGCTTCCTCCAGCGGCTCACGCTCAGCAGCCAAGTACTCCAGCTTGTCCGCCACCTCATCAGCTTCCGCCTGTGCTCCCCTAGTGCGCGCCTTCGTATTCGCTAAGGTCTCTTCCTGTCGCGCCAACTCGGACTCCGCGGAGCTGACCTGACCCGCCAAGTTCTCCTCGGCGGCGATGAGGCGAACCACGCCTTCACGGCGATCCGCAATGGCGCGCAGTTGCGCCATGTGTTCTTTATCAGCAGCCTCGAAGGCTTCCCGGCGCTCGGCTACTTCCTCCCGGATAGATTCCAAGCGCTCTGCAGCCTCTTCGGCCGCGGCCAGCAACTCTTCGTGCTCCTCATCGGCTCGCTGGGCGCGTGCCTCGAGCTCCTCCGGATCCTGGCCCGCGTAGGCGACCTGTGAACCAACGTTGTTGGCGCGTTCGGCCGCGATGCGCTGCGTGGCAGAGATTCGCTCGCTGAGGGTCGATAGCTCGAACCACAGCTTCTGCGCGGCCTCCGCGCGCGGCGTGACATCCCCCAACTCGGCCTCTACCTCGAGCTGGATTTCGGTCGCCTCTTCCAGCTGGGCTGTCACTTCCTCGACCTGCTCGGCGAGCACCGCCGCGCGTTTCTCAGCGTCATCGAATGTCGCGCGCAACCGCACCACGCGGTCTCCGGCAAGACGCAGGCGGGCATCGCGCAAATCCGCTTGCACGGTGGCTGCGCGCTGGGCGGCCTCCGCTTGGCGCGCCAGCGGCTTGAGCTGTTTGCCCAGCTCATCGGTCAAGTCCTGCAGGCGATCCAGGTTGGCCTGCATGCCGGTCAGCTTGCGCTGCGCTTTTTCCTTGCGGCGGCGGTGTTTCAGCACGCCCGCGGCTTCTTCGATATAGGCGCGGCGATCCTCCGGGCGGGATTCCAGAATCTCTGCCAGCTTTCCCTGGCCCACGATGATGTGCATCTCGCGGCCAATGCCGGAATCAGACAGCAGCTCTTGAATATCCATGAGGCGCGCCTTCGCCCCATTGATCTCATATTCGCTCGCGCCATCCCGGAACATGCGGCGGGTGACGGAGACCTCCGAATACTCGATGGGCAAGGCGCCATCGGAATTGTCAATCGTCAGCGTAACCTCGGCGCGGCCGAGGGCCTTGCGGTCCCCGGCGCCGGCAAAGATGACGTCCTGCATCTTACCGCCGCGCAGCGTCTTGGCGCTGCCTTCACCCATGACCCACGCGAGCGCATCGACGACGTTCGATTTACCCGAGCCATTCGGGCCCACCACGGCGCAGATGCCGGGCTCGAATTTCAGGTTCGTCGCGGACGCGAAGGACTTGAATCCTTTGAGCGTGAGCGATTTGAGGTGCATTCGGTTTAGTTTAGCGCTCGATGAAGCCCGACTCACCGCGCGGTGCGGCCCACTGCTCCACCACGGCGTTCACCACGCCCGGGCGGTGGGTGGTCGACGGTTCTTCACGCAGCAAGGCCAGCAGCTTCTCGCAATCAGCACGCGGCCCTTCAGCAACCACCTGGACGCGGCCATCCTGCAGGTTCGTCGCGTGTCCTGCCAGCCCTAGTTCGAGTGCCCGGGAACGCGTCCACCAGCGAAAGCCCACGCCTTGGACGTGGCCATGGACGAAAGCCGTGAGCCGCTCATTCCCTGTGGCCGCTGCCTGCTGCGTCATCTAGTACTCCCTCAAGTTCGTGCGGTCACCCAAGTCGTGCTCGTGCTTGAGACGGCGGCGGTCCTCCGCGCTGCGGCGGGTTACCGGATCCGTGCCATCCCAGCACTCGACGTTCTGCAGTTCCGGCAGCATATCACGGTGGAAGACCGGATCCAGGCCCTTGCGGCGCTGCTCGTTGTAGTTCTTCAACAGCTTGATGGCCACGCCCGACAGCGGCACGATGGCGCACACGTTGAGCAGAACCATGATGGCAGCGCCGGTATCGGCCAGGTCGAACACCGTGCCCAGCGGGGCCACCGCGCCGTAGAAGACGAAGGCCAGAACGATGAGACGGAAGATCCACAGCACCGACTTCTTCTCAGAGAGGTACTCCACGTTGGACTCGGCAAGGTAGTAGTTGCCCAGAATCGAGGAGAAGGCGAGGAAGAAGAGGATGAAGGTGACGAAGTGGATGCCCCACTCGCCCACCACACCGGAGAGCGCATTCTGGGTCAGGGTTACGCCCTCAATCGCATCGGAACCGAAACGCTCGAAATCAGTACCCAGCAGGATGATGAAGGCGGTAATCGTACACACCACCAGGGTGTCGAAGTACACGCCGAGGGTCTGCACGAGGCCCTGCTTGACTGGGTGGGACACCGTCGCGGTAGCTGCTGCGTTCGGTGCAGAACCTTCACCCGCTTCGTTGGAGAACAAGCCTCGCTGGATGCCCTTGAGCATCGCCATGCCCACGGTCGCGCCGGCAGCTTCGCGGAAGCCGAACGCCGATCCAATGATGGAGGCAAGCATGTCCGGCACCTTGTCAAAGTTCAGGACCACCACGATGATGCCCATGATGAGGTAAGCACCGGCCATGAAGGGCACGATGAACTGAGTCATCGAGGCGATGCGCTGCACGCCACCGATGATGATGAGACCGGACACTGCGACGACGGCGATGCCCACGCCTGCCTTGAAAGCACTGGAATCCTGCCCGAAGGAGGCCGCCAAGGAATCGGAGATAGCGTTGGTCTGGAAAGCGTTGTAGAACCAGCCAAAAGTAATGGCGATGGCGACGGAGAAGATGGTCGCCAGAGGCTTCCAGCCCAAGCCGCGGGACATGTAGTAGGCGGGGCCACCACGGTAGGTATCCCCTTCACGCACCTTCCATAGCTGCGCCAAAGTGGACTCGACGAATGCAGTCGCGCCACCAAGGATGGCGATGAGCCACATCCAGAACACCGCACCGGGCCCGCCCACGGAGATGGCCACGGCCACGCCCGCGACGTTGCCGGTGCCCACGCGGGAGGCTGCCGAAATGGTGAATGCCTTGAAGGCGGAGATTCCGCCATAGTCGGCATCCTCATCGGCACCGACGCCCTTGGGCTTTTCGACGACCGCCTTGAACATGTCCGGCACCATACGGATCTGCACCAAGACGGTGCGGATGCCGAAGAAGAGGCCCGCGGCAATGAGCAGCCATGGCAGGACATAAGACCACAGGCTGTCGTTAATGACACCGATCACGGTGCTGAAGATTTCTTGCATGCGTTACACATTAATAACTCACACCAGAATCGTCCTAGTTGGCCGCGGACAGCCTCCCCTCTCCGCGGCGCTGACAGGACGGGCAGTAGTGGGTCCCACGCCCGCCAAGCACGGTTTTCACGATTTCCTCACCGCAGCGATCGCAGGGCTGGCCACCCCTGCCATAGGCATGTAAGGAACGGTCAAAATATCCCGATTCGCCGTTGACGTTGACGTACAACGCGTCAAAGCTGGTTCCGCCAACGGCGAGGGCGGAGCGCATGACGTCGGCGGCCGCAGAAATCACAGCGACGGCATCGCGCTGCCGCAGAGCGCTAGCCTTCTTCAGCGGAGAAATCTGGGCCGCCCACAGCGCCTCATCGGCATAGATATTGCCCACCCCGCTGAGCACCGTTTGGTCGAGCAAAGCCACCTTGACCGCGGTGCGTTTCGCGCGCAGGCGCCGCCCTGCCGCGGTCAGGTCGAAGTCTGTTTCGAGAGGATCGGGAGCGATATGTGCCATCCTCAGCCACGGCCCGAGACGCCAATAGCCGAAGGTGCGCTGGTCCACGAAGCTAAGGCGGGTGGCGTCGTCCAGCACGGCGGCGATGCGCACGTGCGGCGAATCCACCTCGCCGATCCGCACCTGCCCCGACATGCCGAGGTGGATAAAGAACACATCGCGAGCTGGGTCGGTGTGATCCTCGTCGGCGAACTCCAGCCACATGAACTTGCCGCGGCGCGCCACCGCGGCAATCTTCCTGCCCACCAGCAGCGCGGACAGCGGGGCTTCCTGGCCCCGGTTGGCGCGCGGGTGGAGAACGTCTACTGCAGCAAAGGAGCGGCCCACAAGATAGGGCTCGAGTCCGCTGCGAACAGACTCGACTTCGGGGAGTTCTGGCATCGAATCCTCGTAGCTTAGCTCTCTTTGCCGGCGGTGCCCTGCACCAACAAGGGTGTCTCGCGCAATGCTTGGCACGCTTCTTCCGCTGCCTGCTGCTCAGCGAGCTTCTTGTTATGCCCTGTTCCCCTACCCACGGTCAAGCCGGCCACGGTGGCCACGGCGTTGAAGGTCTGGTCGTGCTCAGGACCCGTCGAGGTGGCCGAGTAAACCGGCATCGCGGCCTTCAGCTCCGCGCACAGCTCCTGCAAGGTGGTCTTCCAGTCCATATGACGGCCGGACACCACGGCGTTGTCAATCTTGGCGGCGAACAGCTTCAGCACCACCCCGCGGGCAACCTCAAAACCATGCTGGCGGTAGATAGCCCCCAGGATCGCTTCGGTGGTATCGGCCAAGATGGAGTCCTTGTCGCGCCCTCCGGTGGCCTGTTCGCCCTTGCCTAACAAGACGTGGTCGCCCACACCGATTTCGCGGGCCACGTCGGACAGGCCATAGCGCGACACGATGGACGCACGCATCTTGGAAATATCCGACTCGGGGCGCGAGGGGTACTTGTCGTAGAGCTTGGCCGCGACGGACAAGCCCAAGACCGCGTCCCCGAGGAACTCCAAGCGCTCATTGTTGGGCAGGTGCCCATTCTCATTAGCAAAGGAGCGGTGTGTCAGCGCCAAACACAGCAGCTCATCGCTGAGTTCCACGCCGAATGCTTTCAACAGCGGGGCGTGGTCTACCTCCGCGAATGCTGCGGCAAGGGCCTGCTCACCGGTCAGTTTCTTCTTCTTCTTACTCATAGGAATTTCTCCAGCCCCGACCACCGCGGATCAACGCGTTCTTCTTCCCCGGATACACCCGTGGTCACGCCTTCGGGTACGTCCACCTCACAGCCGCCTTCGCACGTTGGTGCAAAGGGAAGGGACAATCCTGCCTCATCGATCACGGTCTGCAGGAGGTCGAGGATTCCATCCTTGATCTCGGGAACCTCATCACCGGAACCGCGATCCTCCTCCTCGGTCTCATCCCCGCTGACGAAGGATTCGTCTGCGGAAAACACCTGGGACACGTGGAGATCCAGCTCTGGTTGTAGCTCAGCCAAGCAGCGTGCGCATTCACCGCTGAGGGTGCCGGTGACATCAGCATCTACCAACACGCCGGAGCCCAACGGGGTCAAGGTGGCTTCCACCGTGACTTCAGCGCCTTCCGGGATGCCGATCATTTCCACGCCGATGCGCTCTGGCGCGGGTCCGGTCTGCACGCGGTGCTCAGGCAGCGCCTCGGTTCCTTGGCTGCGGAGCAATTCCGTCACGTCGAACTTCAATGGTGATTTCATAGCGCCCACCAGCTTACCCTGTGCTGCCCCCTGCGCCCTAGACTGGCAAGGACCTGAATGCAGGGTCATAGCCACTTAAGCACTTGCGCAAAAGCCTCGATTCTTCTGCTTCAGGCTTTTAGCCTAAATCCCCATGAGTTACACCGCGACGGGCACGGCGCCTCTGGCCGCCACGGCACGCGACCTCGCACTCAGCTTTCCGCTGCAGTGTCTTGTCCCCGCCGTAGCACTGGCTGTTGCCGGGGTGGCGTGCCGCCACGTCATCACTCGATACCGCCCGAGCATCTTTGGCGATGCTGGCCTTTCCCTGCACCGCGTGGCTCTCGCCAGTGCCCTTGCAGGTGTGATCGTCGGTGCCGTGTCGCTTCTCCCCCTGCACTTTGGGCCGATTGTCATTATTTCTTCGGCGCTGTTCTCACTTTTTGCCGCGCTCATCGCGTGGGGCGCGCGGGAGTCCTTTTCGGCCGCGGGCATGGGGATTGGGTTGATGATGCTCACCGTCGGAACGGTGGATGTGCTGCTGATGCTTGCCGACGCCGCCTGGGGCCCTCTCTCAGAACCCCACGCCGTAGACACGGACTTCGGCATCATGTGGCTGCTCTATGCGCTCCCAGGCCTCATCTCCGCCGGACTTGCCGCGGCACTGAGCACCATGTCAGCTAAGGAAGCCGCCCGTATCCGCCGCGCGGAGGAGGCACGCGCGTTAGTTCACGTTAGTAGTCGCGCGGCGCGCGGGGTGCACGGCGCCCCGGCTCGCGGTGTTCGCGCGCACTAGTGCGCCCCTCGCCGCGGGACTCCCCGCGGGAGCGCACACCGGCGCCTCGCCGCAGGGCAGAGCGATCGTTGTTGACGGTGCGCAGGAGATCCGACAAGGTGGTTTCGAATTCCGCCAGCTTGGCGTCGACGAATTCATCGCACTCGGTGCGCAGTCGGTTGGATTCGGAGTGGGCGGATTCCACGATGCGGTGCGCTTCGTCGTCGGCGCGGCGCACAACTTCGGATTCAGAGACCAAACGGTCCTGCTCAGCTTGGCCCGCAGCAACGGTGCGCTGGTACTCCTCATCTGCCTGGGCGCGGGTGCGCTCGGCATCAGAGCGCGCGTTTTCTACGAGGTTGGTGGCCTCATCTTCTGCCTGGGCCACCATGGTGGTGGCGCGGTGCTGGGCGTCAGCCAGCATGGCGTCGGAGTCCTCGCGCGCACGGGTAACGGTGTCATCGGCTTCTGCGTTGGCATCGGAGATGATTTGGTTCGCGCGTTCCTCGGCACCCTGCAGGATCTCATCCTGCTTGTCCAGAACATCTTGGGCATCATCCATTTCAACGGGGAGGGCGTTGCGGAGATCGTCGAGAAGCGCCAGCATCTCGTGGCGCGGAACCATGCAATTGGAGGTCATGGGAACGGCATAGGCCTGTTCCAGGTTGCGAACAAGTTCATCGAGGGACTCAAATACGCGGTACATGGCACCAGACTATCCAAGCAAGAGCGCACCACCACGTATCCCACGCGGGCAAAACGGCGAAAACCTCCCCGCTAGGCGGGGAGGCTCAACCTGGCAATAGAGGACAGGAGCGGGGCTAGATAACGCCCTGTGCCAGCATGGCGTCGGCCACCTTCTTGAAGCCTGCGATGTTGGCGCCGGCAACGTAGTCGCCCTCCAAGCCATATTCCTTGGAGGTCTTGTCAATGTTGCGGAAGATGTTGGACATGATCTCGTGCAGGCGCTGGTCGGTGTATTCGAAGGACCAGGAGTCACGGGACGCATTCTGCTGCATCTCTAGCGCGGAGGTCGCCACGCCGCCCGCATTCGCGGCCTTACCCGGCGCGAAGGCGATGCCGCTTTCCACAAAGTAGTGCGCTGCCTCCGGGGTACAGGGCATGTTCGCGCCTTCGGCAACATAGCGGACCTGATTCTTCACCAGAAGCTTGGCATCGTCACCGTCAAGTTCGTTTTGGGTAGCGCACGGCAGGGCAACGTCGGCGCTCACCTCCCATACGTTGCCGCCTTCGTGGTACTCCACGCCCGCACCCGCTTCGCCGGCGTAGGTGGAAATACGCTCGCGGCGGACTTCTTTAATCTCCTTGAGCAGCTCCAGGTCCACACCGTTCGGGGTGGTGATGTAGCCGGAGGAGTCAGACATCGCGACGACGGTACCGCCGAGCTGTTGCACCTTTTCAGCAGCGTAGATGGCGACGTTGCCGGAGCCGGAGACAATAACCTTGGCACCGTCGAAGGACTCACCATGGGTCTTCATCATTTCCGAGGTCAGATACACCAGGCCGTAACCGGTAGCCTCGGTACGCACGAGGGAGCCACCCCAGGACAGACCCTTGCCGGTAAGAACGCCAGACTCATGCTTGCCTTCCAGCCGGCGGTACTGCCCGAACAGGAAACCGATTTCGCGGCCGCCCACGCCGATATCGCCGGCCGGGACATCGCGGTATTCGCCGATGTGGTTGTGTAGCTCCGTCATGAAGGACTGGCAGAAGCGCATGACCTCGGCATCGGACTTACCCTTCGGGTCGAAGTCGGAACCGCCCTTGCCACCACCGATAGGCAGGCCGGTCAGGGAGTTCTTAAAAATCTGCTCGAAGCCGAGGAACTTGATGATGCCCAAGTTCACACTCGGGTGGAAGCGCAGGCCGCCCTTGTAGGGGCCGAGGGCGGAGTTAAACTGCACGCGGAAGCCACGGTTAACCTGAATCTGGCCGCTGTCATCTACCCATGGAACGCGGAAGATGAGCTGGCGCTCGGGTTCGCATAGACGCTCGACCAGGCCGTAATCAGCATAGTGCGGGTCCTTGTTGAGGACGATCTTCAGGGAGTCAAGCACCTCAGCGAGCGCCTGGTGGAATTCCGGTTCGCCCGCATTACGCTTGAGGAGCTTGCTGTAATAGTCGGAGATTTGCTGGTCGATGGACATGGCTATCCTTTCATTCGACACCGTGCCTCGCGGTCGGTGCGTCATCCATTGAACAAACGATAGTTTTCTATCAATTGACCTAAATTGCAAGACGTCCGTACTGCGGCGCGCCTTAAAGGCTGGTCAGAGCGCGAAAATTTTTTCTCACATCTCTGCCATATACTCGTGAACATGCGCATTCTTGTTGCCCCCGATTCCTTTAAAGGCACCGCCACCGCCGCCGAAGCCGCTGCTGCCATTGCACTCGGCGCGCGCCGCGCGCTGAGCTCCTCCCCGTATGCCGACACGGCGAAGGTACATGCCCTTCCCACGGCCGATGGTGGCGAGGGAACCGCGGAGGTTCTCGCTAGTGCCGCCGTGGCTCGCCACGGCACTGCGGGCCAGACCATTACGCTGCCAACTACCGATGCTGTTGGACGCCTCACCGAGGCCAGCTATCAGCTCGTCGGCGATACAGCCTTCATCGACGTCGCCGCCGCCACTGGGCTGCCTGCTGTCTCCGATGCCCTCGACCCGCTGCATGCGGACTCCTATGGCACGGGCGTGTTGGTGGCCGATGCCGAATCGCGCGGCGCCAAGCACATCGTTCTCGGCCTCGGCGGTAGCGCCAGCATCGACGGCGGGCTCGGCATCCTCGCCGCACTCGGCGCCGCCGCACACGATGCCCGCGGCTATGCCCTCCCCAAAGGGGGTGCTCCGCTGGTCAACCTCGACCACATCGACACGGCGCAACTAAACATGAAGGCGGCCATGTTGGACTACACTTTGGTCACCGATACCCGCGCCGTGCCCATCCAGGCCGCAACAATGTATGGGCCGCAGAAGGGGGCCAAGGGCGACCAGGTCGCGCTCCTGGCCGGCGCGATGCTGCGATTGTGCGAGGTCACGGACACCGATCCGGAGGCCGAGTTCTTTGGTGCCGCCGGCGGTATCCCCATCGCCCTGAGCTGGCTTTCGCGCACACTCTGGGGCACCTCGGAGCACTGCCGCATCGTGCCGGGCGGCCGCTATGTAGCTGAGGCCCTCGATCTTCCCGCCCGCATCGCCGAGGCGGACCTCGTCCTGACCGGCGAAGGCCGCTTCGACGAACAATCACTCACCGGAAAGGTGGTAGGCACGCTGGCCGAGCTCACTGGACCGCCCACTCTCGGCATCATCGCCGGCTCCGCTACCGCCCCGGCACCGCAGGGCGCGCTACTCGAAGAGCTCGACGGCGACGCGCACGCTAGCGTGGCCGAGCAACTTAGCGCCGCGGCCGAGCGTCTTGTGCTGAACTTCCTGCAGAATTAGAGCTTTCTGTGGGACTAAGGGGCTACCTGCACCGCCCACGGGAAGATAGCCGGGCGCTCGTGGGCGAGCTCATCTTCCAGCAACACATGATCCTTCGGTAGCACCGCATGCGGGGTCAGCAGGCGCGCGAGGACCATCGTCAGCTGGTTAACGGACCCCGTCACGCCATCGACGGCGATGGCGTAGCGATACACGTTTGCCCCCTCCAGGTCCCGCTCTTCGTGTTCCTCACGGTAAGTCTGGCGCAGCTGTTCTTCCAACCCCTCTGGGAATACAGGCTCAGGCACACGAGTAACCTCTGCAGAGGCCAGCGAGTTGTTTTCCACCAACTTACGGGTGGCAGTACTAAAGATTTCGGCCACACGCTCCGCTTGGGCATCCGGCACCAGAACATCAAAGTGAATCATTGGCATGTAGGTAACCCTACCCAAACTTCAAGGACGGTAACTATGGCAGATCCCACACTTTCCACGCTGACTGCACTCCTTTCGGAGGACGCCGTTGATCTCAGCTGGCAACGCGCCTTCTACGAAGATCTGCATGCCCACCCGGAGCTGTCCCACGAAGAGGAACGCACCGCCGGGCGCATCCTCGAACAACTAGAGAACTACGACTGCGAGCTCGTCACCGGCATCGGCGGCCACGGCATCGTCGCGATTTTCCGCAATGGCGACGGCCCCACCGCCCTCATGCGTGCCGACTTTGATGCCCTCCCCGTGACCGAGGAAACCGGCGTGCCCTTCGCCGCCACCAACGGGGCAATGCACGCGTGCGGGCACGACGTACACGCCACCGCACTGCTCGGTGCCTGCGCGATTCTCGGCGCCCACCGTGCGGCCTGGCGCGGCACCTTCCTAGCACTATTCCAGCCGGCGGAGGAATCATCCATGGGCGCCAAGTACATGATTGCTGACGGACTCACCGACCGAGTCCCCACCCCGGATGTCTGCCTAGGACAACACGTCATGCCCGGTCCCGCCGGCCAAGTGCAGTCCACCGCCGGCCCCATCCTGGCCGGTTGCGACTCCCTCCGCATCCACATCACGGGGCGCTCCGCGCACGCCTCCATGCCGCATGAGGCCATCGATCCGTCCTACGTGGCCGCCATGGTGGTGACCCGCCTGCAAGCCATCGTCGGCCGCGAAGTACCTCCCCATGACTTCTTCGTCATCTCGGTGGGCGAGCTGCACTCGGGCGATAAGAACAACATCATTCCGGGCAGCGCCGAGCTGGTGCTCAACACCCGTTACTACAAGCCGGAGTTGGCCAAGCGAGTCTACGCCTCCCTCGAGCGCATGGTGCGCGCTGAATGTGAAGCAAGCGGATGCCCCGCTGAACCTACCTTCGAGTATTTCGCCCACGGCGAAGTCACCGACAACGACGCCGCCGCACATGAAACCGTTCGCTCGGCCTTCGACGCGGTCTTCGGTGATCTCTCCGTCACTGCCACGCCCTCCACCGTGTCCGAGGATTTCTGCTACCTCCCGCAGGCCTGGGGCGTGCCGTACTACTTCTGGTTCATCGGCTCCACACCGGAGGACCTCCTAGACAACCCGCCGGTCAACCATCAGTCCACGTTCCTCCCGGACTATGAGCCCACCATGAGCTCGGCCACCCGCGCTGGGGCTGCCGCCGTGCTGTCTTTCCTTGGGAACTAGTTTTCCGTACTCAACGCGGTCTGCGAGTGAGTACGGAACTGGTTAAGCTTGGGAGTTGGTATTTTTCCGCATTTTTTATGCCTAAGGTGAAGGATTCTCATGAGTCAACCCCAGCACTCCGATTTTCAGACCGCAGTTCCCGGACACGTCCGCGCCGCCGCCGGCGTCTCCCCCACCGCTGCCACCAACCGCAAGTTCTGGTCCGGCCTGTCCTCCTCGGTAATGGAGCAGATTGCGGACAACTGGGAAGCCACCCGCAGCGCCTACGCCGCCACCCGCCAGCAGCACTACTTCTCGGCTGAATTCCTGCAGGGTCGAGCCCTGCTCAACAACCTCACCAACATCGGCCTCGTCGACGAGGCCCGCGCCGCCACCCAGGCCACCGGCCACGAATTGGCCGATGTCCTCGAGGCCGAGCACGATGCCGCGCTAGGAAACGGCGGTTTGGGCCGCCTGGCTGCCTGCTTCCTCGACTCCGCTGTCACCCAAGACTTCCCCGTCACCGGCTACGGTCTGCTCTACCGCTACGGCCTGTTCCGTCAGTCCTTTGACAACGGCTTCCAGCGCGAAGAGCCGGATGCGTGGATGGAGAATGGCTATGACTTCATCATTCGCCGCGCCTCCGAGCAGCGCCTGGTCCATTTCGATGACATGGATGTCCGCGCTATCCCCTATGACATGCCGATTACCGGCTATGGAACCGACAACGTGGGCACGCTGCGCTTGTGGAAGTCCGAGCCCATCGATGAGTTCGATTACGACGCCTTCAACTCGCAGCGCTTCACCGAGGCCATCGTGGAGCGCGAGCGAGTCATGGATATCTGCCGTGTCCTCTACCCCAACGACACCACCTACGAGGGCAAGGTTCTGCGCGTTCGCCAGCAGTACTTCTTCGTGTCCGCCTCGCTGCAGCAGATGATCGACAATTACATCGAACACCACGGCGAGGATCTCACCGGCTTCGCCGAGTACAACTGCATCCAGCTCAATGACACCCACCCGGTGCTTGCCATTCCAGAGCTGCTCCGCCTGCTTCTCGACGAACACGGAATGGGCTGGGACGAGGCATGGAAGGTCGTCACCGAGACCTTTGCCTACACCAACCACACGGTGCTGGCAGAGGCCCTGGAAAGCTGGGAGATCTCCATCTTCCAGAAGCTCTTCTGGCGCATCTGGGAGCTCGTGGAAGAGATTGACCGCCGCTTCCGCGAGGACATGGCCCAGCGCGGCCTCGACCAGGGCCGCATCGATTACATGGCCCCGGTGTCCGATGGCCACGTCCACATGGCATGGATTGCTTGCTACGCCGCTTATTCCATCAACGGCGTGGCGGCGCTGCACACCGAGATCATCAAGGCAGACACGCTGTCTGAGTGGTACGAACTGTGGCCGGAGAAGTTCAATAACAAGACCAACGGCGTCACCCCGCGCCGCTGGCTGCGCATGTGCAACCCGCGTCTGTCCGACCTGCTCACTGAGCAGGCTGGTTCCGATGCCTGGGTCACCGATCTGACTGAGCTGGCCAAACTGGATTCCTTGGCCGAGGACGAGAAGGTGCTGCGCCAGCTCATCAACATCAAGCGCGCCAACAAGCAGGACTTTGCCGCATGGATTGAGGCACACCAAGGCGCCACGGTGGATCCGGATTCGATCTTCGACGTCCAGATCAAGCGCCTGCACGAGTACAAGCGTCAGCTGATGAACGCTCTGTACATTCTGGACCTGTACTTCCGTATCAAGGTCGACGACGAAACCGTTCCGAAGCGCACCTTCATTTTCGGCGCGAAGGCCGCCCCGGGCTACGTTCGCGCAAAGGCCATCATCAAGCTCATCAACACCATCGGTGACTTGGTCAACAACGACCCGGCCACCAAGGACGTGCTCAACGTGGTCTTTGTGGAGAACTACAACGTCTCCCCTGCCGAGCACATCATCCCTGCCGCCGATGTCTCCGAGCAGATCTCCGTGGCCGGCAAGGAGGCCTCCGGCACCTCCAACATGAAGTTCATGATGAACGGTGCACTGACCCTGGGCACGATGGATGGCGCCAACGTCGAGATCGTCGAGGCAGTGGGCGAAGAGAATGCTTACATCTTCGGCGCCCGCAACGAGGAGATCCCGCAGCTTCGCGCTGAGTACAACCCGGGCGAGCTCTACAACACGGTTCCGGGCCTGTCCCGCGTCCTCGATGCCTTTACCGATGGCACGTTGGGCTCTGAGAACGCCGGGATGTTTGGGGATCTGCGCTCCTCGCTGCTCGACGGCTTTGGTGAGCACGCTCAGGACACCTACTACGTCCTCGGAGATTTCGCAGACTACCGCGAGACCCGTGACCGCATGGCTGCCGACTATGACGCCGACGAGATGGCATGGGCCAAGAAGGCTTGGCTCAACATCTGCTACTCCGGGCGCTTCTCTTCCGACCGCACCATCGCTGACTATGCCAACGAGGTGTGGAAGCTGGCCCCGACCCCCATTTCCAACGTCTAGACAAAAACGTCTAGACAAAAAAGGGGTTTATAGACGCACTGTTGCCTATTAACCCCCGACGGGCTTTCCTCACAGACAAAGCGCCGCCTCACCACCGTTCCTCCTTCCCACTTAGTGGGTAAGGAAGCAACCGGGGTGAGGCGGCGCTGTCTGCTTATCTGCGACAGTATTACTTATCGCGCAGGGTCTGGCCCAGTTCGTGGACCTGAATCATATTCGTGTTACCGGAGATTCCAGGAGGAGTACCGGCGATGACGATGATCATATCGCCCTCCTTGTACTTGTCCATCCCCAGCAGGGCCTCATCGATGGCTGCCATCATGTCATCGGTGGACTCAACCGCGTCACTCAGGAAGGTCTCCGCGCCCCACGTCAAGGCCAGCTGCGAGCGCACCGCCGGGTGCGGGGTAAAGGCCAAGAGCGGCAACGGGGAGTGCAGTCGAGCCACACGCTTAGCGGTATCACCGGACGTCGTAAAGGCCACGATAGCCTTCGCGTTAAGGCGCTCAGCAATATCACGTGCGGAGTAAGATACAACACCACGCTTGGTGCGCGGGACGTGCGTCAGCGGAGGAACCTGGCCGCCCTGCTCAGCGTTCATCACGATCCGGGACATCGTGCGCACAACATTGTGGGGGTCGATGCCGACGGAGGTCTCACCAGAGAGCATGACCGCATCGGCGCCATCGAGCACTGCGTTGGCAACGTCAGAGGCCTCCGCACGAGTCGGGCGCAGGTTGGAGATCATGGAATCGAGCATCTGCGTTGCCACGATCACCGGCTTGGCATTCTCACGAGCGATCTGGATAGCGCGCTTCTGGAACAGCGGAACCTGTTCCAGAGGAACCTCGACGCCGAGGTCACCGCGGGCGATCATGATGGCGTCGAAGGCCAAGACGATGGACTCGAGGGCGTCGACTGCCTCCGGCTTCTCGAGCTTGGCGATGACAGGAACGCGGCGACCTTCCTCATCCATGATCTCGTGGACCTTGTCCACGTCGGCCGGGGAGCGCACGAAGGACAAGGCAACCATGTCTACGCCGAGCTTCAAGGCGAAGCGAAGATCTGCGATGTCCTTTTCCGACAGCGCCGGAACAGAAATGTCCATTCCCGGCAGGGACACGCCCTTGTTATTCGAGACCGGTCCGCCCTCGGTAACCTCGCAGACAACGTCGTTGCCGTCGACTTCCTTGCACACGACGGCGACCTTGCCGTCGTCGATCAGCAGGCGGTCACCTGGCTTCGCGTCCTGTGCCAGGTTCTTGTAGGTGGTGGACACGCGGTCGTGCGTGCCTTCGACGTCATCAACGGTGATGCGGACGATTTCGCCGTCCTTCCACATCTCTTCACCGTTGACGAAACGACCTAGGCGAATCTTCGGGCCTTGCAGGTCCGCCAAGACGCCGACTGCGTGGCCGGTCTCATCGGTGGCCTCGCGGACCCAGCGGTAGTTCGCCTCGTGGTCCGCATGCTCGCCGTGGGACATGTTCAGACGCGCCACGTTCATGCCTGCTTCAACAAGCCCAAGGATTCCTTCCTTGCTTGCGACTGCAGGACCCAACGTACAAACGATTTTGGTTCTTCTATCCAACATGGAGTGCCTTATTCACATCGGGAGTTTCTAACGGTTCCTAAACTACCCCCGTTTACTGGTCTCGGCCACCACGAACGAAGCTCATGCCGGGTTTTCGACCCGTAACGCCGGTATTCCAAGCGGAAAACGCGACGCCCGTATTACAGCTACAAACGGTAATAACCGGGCACATCCGGGCATTTCAGTTCCGCCGCACCGGTCTTTAGGTTGCCGTGTTAGGCACCGCAAAAGCCACGTGTGATCCCGGCTACTCCACAGAATCTCAGGGCCTATATACGGTGGGCACTACCCGCACCGTCACCATTTAGACTCACCGGCGCTACCCTCGGCAGCGCTGCCCACCGCAGTCTCCGTGGCGCGGGTGGGATCGACTTCCTCCGGCGACTCCTGCCCGCGCGGCAACCGGAAATACACGATAAGCGCCACGACAAAGCAGACCACGGAAACGATGACGTTGACCCGGAGGCCGAAGATGTGCGTGGCATCGTCCGCACGCATGTTTTCCACGACGAAGCGGCCCGCGGTGTACCCGGCAACATACAGCGCGAAGACACGACCATGGCCAAGCTTGAACGCCTTGTGCGCCCAAAGCAGGAACACGCATACCGCCACGTTCCACACAAGCTCATAGAGAAAGGTCGGATGCACAGAGGCCACTACTTCCCCAGTCGAGCGGCCGCTGATGGGCGCATACTCGCCGCTTTCATTAATTCGGTAGTAGATGTCGAGGGCCCACGGGACAGTGGTCTCACGGCCATACAGTTCCTGGTTAAACCAATTGCCCAAGCGGCCGATGGCCTGGGCCAGGATAAGCCCTGGGGCGACGGCATCAGCAAAGGGCCCCAACGGAATACCCTTAATCTTGAACATGATCCACAGTGCCACCGCGCCCAGCGCGACTGCTCCCCAGATACCGAGCCCCCCGTTGGTGATTTTCACTGCATCGATGGGATCACACGTGGAGCAAAAGTACTTATCGTAATCCGTAATCACGTGATAGAGGCGCCCGCCAATGATGCCGGCCGGGATCACCACTAGGGCAGCATCCCACACCACGTCAGGGTTGCCTCCGCGAGCGGTATAACGGCGCAGCGTCATCCACATCGCGACGAGAATGCCGACGATGATGCACATGGCATAAGCACGAATCGGGACCGGGCCGAGATGCCACACGCCTTGTGGCGGGGAAGGAATATTGGCGAGGTTGTAAATCTGCACGGGAAACAGTGTGCCTGAAAATGACGGCCGCTACAACGCGCTTAGCTTCTACGCGAAGGGCACGCAGGATGTTGGCCTGCGGCCACCAAGGAACGGGCCAAGGTCATCGGGTCCTGGGCAGCCATGATGGACTCACCAACGAGGATGGCATCAGCACCTTGCGAGGCATAAGACAGCACGTTGCGCGGGCTATTAACACCGCCCACCGCGATGCGAGTGATGCTCTCAGGAAGACCGGGCGAAATAGCAGAAAAGGCCTCCCGATTAATAGCATCGGAGGCCAATGACCACGCGTTGATCGCCACGACAGTTCCCCCTGCCTTGATAACGCGATCCACCTCGGCACAGGTGCGGACTTCCAGGATGGCGGTCATCCCGAGGGATTCCACGCGATCGAGAAGTGACTCGAGGCGAGCTTGACTGAGCAGCTCCACCTGCAAGGGAATCGCGTCTGCCCCATAACACCGCGCCTCATGAATCTGATAGGGATCAACGATGGTGTCGCGGCACAGCATCGGTATGTCGACGGCTGCACGGGCGACCCGCATGTCCTCGAGTGACCCGTGGAAGCGGCGACGATCTGTCTGGCAGGCCATCACATGTACCCCTGCTTCCTCCAGGCTATGTGCCAATTCTGCCACCGACTTCGGGCTATCCAAATGGGCAATTTCACCGCCATAGGGCACGGCGCGTTTGATTTCTGTGATGATAGAGCATCCCGGGCGCAGCAGAGCTTTCGCGGCATCGCGTGGGGCGTCCATGTCGCGGGACCTTGCTTTGATTTCCTTGAACGGGACACGGGCCTCCCGCGCGGCTACATCAGCCAGCACTCCGGCCACGAGGTGATCGACGGCGATCGGGGTAGGCATGATTCCACCTCCCTTCCCCGAAGGAAACTCAAAGAAAGAAACAGGGGCGTTCGAGATCACATTTAGGCTAGCGCGCCCCCACCTCTAACTAGAAATCCGGGGCACCCGTTCCCCGCAACAGGGCCTTTCTCACTAGGCTCTCCATCATGCTGCGAGTGTTTAGGAGGAGCGGGGAGTTTAGGAGGAGCGGGGATCTGTGGGATCAATATCAGCATCCAGCGCGTCCCACATCACGCGGCCGGAATCTTGGGAGGTTTCGAGTTCTTCCTGTAGGCGCTCCTGCCGCACCGCCGGGGTTTCGTATTTGGTTGTGCGGGTTTTATCGGCACCCGGGTTGCTCGCCACCAGCACCGCACCAAAGAGCGCCAAGGCGGCGCCGACGAGAGCGAGAACTGGGCCCGCGATCGACGCGTCCGCGGTGAGGACGACGGCCCAATCGGAAATAGTCGTCGTATCCACGGAGGTATCGTTGGTCCCGCCTTGTAGAAGCTCCTGGGCACGCTCCGCCTCGGGGCCGGCAGTCAACAGCGCCACCGGACGCCATCCCGCAGCCGCAGCAGCGAGGGCGGTGATGACGGAGACGATGCGCCGGCCGGTGCGCCGGAGAGCGAAGGCAGCCACGCCACCGGCTAGGACCACCACGCTCAGCGCGATGAGTTCAAGGGACCATAAGGAGCCGGACAGCTCCACCACGCTCGATCCGGCCTTATCGTCTTCGACCGCCGCCTTCACCCACGTCATGCGGGAGGATAGCCACAATAAGATGGCCCCGACCAACACTAGTACGGGTCCGCTGCGCTTAGCCATGATCTTCCTCCCCAAGAAGGGTTCGAGCGTCGAAACAGGTTCGGTCGCCGGTATGGCATGCCCCGCCGCGCTGACGTACGGTGAGCAAAATGGTGTCACCATCGCAATCTAGGCGCGCACCCACTACCTCTTGGGTATTGCCGGACGTCAGCCCCTTGATCCAATACTCTTGACGCGAGCGAGAGTAGTAGGTCCCGCGGCGCGTCGCCAGCGTGTAAGCCAGCGCGTGGTCATCCATCCACGCCAGCATGAGTACCTCACCACGCTCCGACTGCACGATAGCCGGGACCAGGCCCGCCTCATTACGCTTGAGCTGCTGAGCAATGTCGTCACTCAGCTCATAGTCCCCGACGTTCGTGGTGCCGGCGGGGCCAGTGCTGTCCTTTGTCACTGACGGACCTCCTTTCCCGCAGCAGCCAATGCCTGCTTGACCTCGGAAATCTCCACCTCGCCAAAGTGGAAGATACTAGCCGCGAGCACGGCATCCGCTCCGGCGTCGATAGCCGGTGGAAAGTGCTCGGCCTTCCCCGCCCCACCCGAGGCGATGATCGGCACCGAAACCGCCGCACGCACGGCCTCAATCAATTCGAGGTCGAAGCCCGCCTTGGTTCCGTCACCATCCATGGAGTTCAGCAGAATCTCGCCGACCCCCAATTCCTCGCCGCGCTTGGCCCATTCCACAGCGTCGATCCCCGCGGAGCGTGTGCCGCCATGCGTAGTGACCTCAAACCCGCTGGGAAAGCCCGCCGCACGGCGAGCATCGACGGACAACACGATGCACTGAGAACCAAACACATCCGCGAGTTCGCGCAACAACTCGGGCCGCGCAATGGCGGAAGAATTGACGGACACCTTGTCGGCACCAGCCCGCAACAGCTCGCGAACGTCCTCCACCGACCGCACGCCGCCGCCGACGGTTAGCGGGATGAACACCTGATCAGCCGTGCGGCGAACGACGTCGAGCATGGTGCCGCGGCCATCCTTGGAGGCGGAGACATCCAAGAATGTCAGCTCATCAGCGCCCAGCTGACCATAGCGAGCGGCCAGCTCCACTGGGTCGCCGGCATCACGCAGGTTTTCAAAGTTGACGCCTTTGACCACGCGGCCATTATCAACGTCCAGACACGGGATCACGCGCACGGCAAGCGCCATGGTGACAATCCTCCTCATAGCTAAAGGTGAGATGAACGGCAGTCCACTTGGGCCCACCGAACGGTGATGAACATAGTAGGAAACCGGTAAAACGGTAAAAACAAGTCTGGGATTCAGCGCCAGTGCTGAGCACCGGTGCCAGCCCCCGGGACGGGAGCTAGCTAGCGGTCCCCACGGGGATTTCGAGCAATGGCCTCCAAAATCGTGGCATGCACCTGCGGGGTCCCGCCCACGAAGCCCTTCGAGTTTGCAGTCCACTCATTGCCCTCGGGGTCGCTCACTCGGCCACCAGCGGCCTTAATGATGAGCGCGCCCGCCGCGTTATCCCATGGGTGCGGCGAGAAATTCACTGCACCGTCGAACACGCCCTGAGCCACGAAGGCATTGTCTAGCCCCACCGATCCAGTCATACGGGGGCGCAGCCCGGTCTCACGAAGGTCGTTGAAGAGGCTCGTGGGCAGGTGCGAGGAGCAACCCACGTGTCCGCGCGCTTCGTCGAAGCCTTGGGCTTCTTCTCCTCCCCCAAACCCAGTCGTTGGGCCGCCGCTCGTGCGCAGCGGCATCCCTTGCGCCGCAACAACACGGCGGTTCAACAATGGAAAGTCGGCGACGGCGACGACCGGCTTTGCGTCGTGCAGGAGCGACACAAGAATGCCGCAGCACGGATTCCCGGCCGAGTAGTTCGCGGTTCCATCTACCGGATCCACAACCCACACCGTCTCCTCCAGGTTGCCACCGGACTCTTCGCCGAACACCGGAATGCCAGTGAGCTGGCCCAATGTCTGGCGCAACTGCTGTTCGATGAGCAGATCCACCTCGGTGGCAAAGTCGCCTTCGCCTTTGAAGCGCGCGGGTGCCGCGCCGAGGCCCCTGCGGAAGAGATCATCAACCTGGTCCACTGCGGCTTCCGCAAAGGCAACAAGTTCGCGCGGATCCGACGCTGAAGTTCCTGTCATCGGGGCCATAGGCTTACTTCTCCTCGATCGGGTCGATGTATTCCTCTCCCGGCAGCGGGGAAACCTCCGCAACGGCTGCAAGAGCCTCCTCCAAGGTAAAGCGCTCCTCGTAGAGTGCCTTACCGATGATGGCGGAATCGATCCCTTCGTTCTCGTAAAGGGCCAACTCGCGCAGATCATCGAGCGTGGAAATACCGCCGGAGGCGGTCACCTTGGCGTCCGTGGCGGCCGCTACCTCACGCAGCAGCTCGATATTGGGGCCCTGGAGTGTGCCATCCTTCGACACATCCGTCACCACGAAACGGGTGCAACCCGCTGCATCAAGACGCTCGAGCACCTCCCAGAGGTCTCCGCCATCGGATACCCAGCCGTGACCGCGTGTGCGCCACTCACCATCCACCATTCGGACGGCGAGGTCCACTGCAATGCGGTCGCCATGTTCTGCGAGGACCTTGGCAATCCATTCTGGGTTTTCCAGCGCTGCAGTTCCAATATTGACGCGGCGGGCACCAGTGGCCAAGGCTCGCGCCAAGGAATCGTCGTCCCGGATACCTCCGGTCAATTCCACGTCTAGATCCACGCTCGTCGTAATTTCAGCGAGCAGCTCGTGGTTGGAGCCACGACCGAAGGCGGCGTCCAAATCCACCGCGTGCAACCACTGCGCGCCTTGGGCCTGCCATTTAAGGGCGGCCTCCCGCGGCGATCCATAGGACTTTTCGGTTCCTGCTTCTCCTTGGTCGAGGCGTACTGCCTGACCATCAACGACGTCAACCGCGGGCAACAGTGTAAAGCTCATGGTGGGTAGTCTACCTTTCACGCGGGCTCTTTAAAGCGTTCCAATCCAGTTCTTTAGCAGCTGCGAACCCACGTCACCCGATTTCTCCGGGTGGAACTGCGTGGCCCACAACGCACCGTTTTCTACTGCGGCGACAAAGCGGTCACCGCCGTACTCAGACCACGCCACCTTCGGTGGCTCGGTAATCTCCGTCTCGAGCTCCCAGTTCCGCGCGGCATAAGAATGCACGAAGTAAAAGCGATCCTCCGCGCTCACGCCTTCGAACATGCGGCTTCCGCTAGGAAGCTCCACGGTGTTCCATCCCATGTGTGGGAGAACGGAAGCCTGCAAGCGGGAGACCTCTCCCGGCCACTCGCCGCAGCCTTCGGTGTGTACGCCGTGTTCGGTACCTGAGTCAAAAAGAATCTGCATACCCACACAGATTCCCAGGACGGGGCGCCCGCCAGCCAAGCGTTGGCCGATAATCCTTGGTCCCTGCGCGGCGCGCAGCCCCTCCATGCAGGCGGCGAAGGCCCCCACACCGGGGACTAGGAGGCCATCGGCTTCCACGGCTGTCTTGGGGTCCGCGGTGACCGTCACGGTAGCGCCGACCCGCTCCAGCGCGCGCACTGCCGACCGGACATTGCCAGCACCATAATCCAGGACTACTACGTCGTATGAGCTCATCGTGGCTCCTTTCCGGGCCTCCTCGGCCTTCTAATCATGCGCAGGCGAGTCTGAATATCATTCAGCTCGCTCACACGGGTCTTGCCCAAAGCGCGGTCAGCCACGGACATGAGCAGGCCAACCGCGATGATGGCGGCACCAGCCGCGAAGGCGCCATCGTATCCGGACATAGCCACGACGGCGCCGAGAACCGTCGAACCAAGTCCAGTTCCACCGTCGTAGAAGATATTCCACACCGCAGAACCTTCGGATAGGCGCTCGCGAGGGAGGCGGTCGAACATCGACAACAAGGCCTCGTTCTGGACGATGCCGAAACCCGCGCCATAGATGACCGTGCCGAAGACGAGCAACCATACTGACCATTCTTGCCACAGCACGGCGGCGATTAGGCCCACGCCAAAGACTGAGAAAGCCTGGGCTGGAATCATCAACGTGCCTGGCTGGCCCACGCGGTCCGCCACGACACCGGCGACATAGCGTGAAATCATGGCCGCGCCACCGATTACGGACAGCATGAGGCCACCCAGGACAGCGCCACGCTCAGGATCCAGCTCGCGCACCGCCGGGGAAATGAAATTGGAGGCGACGCCGTAGCTCACGGAGAAACTGGTCAGAGCGAGCGCTGGGACGAGTACAAGCTTCCACATTGGTGCCCGCGGAGTGGTATCCGTTGGGTCCGGCAACCCCACTGGAGCTGCCTTGATTTGCGGTACCAAAATGCAGGTAAAGAATCCCAGCAGGCCAAGCCCAGCGGCTAGGAGATACACCGTGTTGTAGTTAAAGGCTGAAGCCACCGCGAGACCCAAAGGCAAGAACGCCATCTGGGCTGCACCGATGAACAAACCGAAGATACCGGTGGCCTTGCCCAGCAAACGCCGCGGCGTAATTTCTGCGATGAGAGCGTTCTCCGCCACTGTGAGGGCGCCGAAACCGATGCCGCGCAGAGCGGAGAAACCCAGGGCGATCGGGGCGGCGTCGCCCAGCATGTGCCCCAACGCCGGCAGTCCCAGCAGCAGTGCCGAGGCCGCCATGATCGGGCGATAGCCAAAGATGCGCAGCAGCATCGGCGTCGCCATCTGGGTAAGCACCGTGGCCAACATGAACACGCCAGTCGTAGCACCAGCCAATGTCGCGGAACCGCCAGAATCCAGCACGGCCAGCGGCACCACCGGAAGCAGGACCGACCAGGCACCGAAGGCGGAAACCACCGCGATCATGGTTTCTCTAAAGCCGGCGACCTTCCATACGCTCTGCGGGGTGTGCTCCGTCACTTCGCTGCCACCCCCGCTGAGAAGATGTCAAGCATCCAGGCCAGCGCAGCGATCGCGGACACCGCCGCGAGCGCGCCTGCGACCACGGTCAGTAGCACCGAGCCATTCTGATAAGCCGCCCACGCGCCTCCGACGAGCAAACCGGTGACCAGAAAGAGAATGAGAACCAACACGTTCATAACGGCTTAGAGAGCTCCCTTCGTCGAAGGAACTCCGGTCATGCGCGGATCCCGCTCAGTAGCCTGACGCAGGGCACGGGCCACCGCCTTGTACTCAGCCTCCGTGATGTGGTGTGGATCGCGGCCGTACCGCACGTTGACATGCAGAGTCGTCGCCGAGTGCGTGGCAAAGGTTTCGAAGAAGTGACGGTTGATCACCGTGGCGTAGTGCCCGCCGATGACCTGCCACTCCATGTTTTCCGGTTCGCCATTCATCACGAAGTAGGGGCGCCCAGAAATGTCGACGACGGCCTCCACCAGTGCCTCATCCATGGGCAGCAGCTGGGACCCGAAACGGCGGATACCGGACTTGTCCCCCAATGCTTCCAGGAAGGCACGGCCGAGAACAATCGCGGTGTCTTCGACGGTGTGGTGGGCATCGATGTCGATATCGCCGTCGGCGTGGACGCGAAGGTCGAAGGAGCCGTGGGTGCACACAGCATTCAGCATGTGATCAAAGAACGGCAGCCCCGTCGAAATATCCGCTTGGCCGGTGCCATCGAGGTTGATTTCTACAGAGATTTTTGTCTCCCCAGTAACGCGCTCGGCGCGGCCAATGCGGTCGCCGCCATCGCGGCGTGCAGCTTCATCAGCGCTCATCGTCCCCACGCTCCTCCTTCAAATCGTGCCCCATAGGAGGGGCTCAGTTAATCATCTCTACTGTATCTGCCAAGTCCTCTGCGGCCGAAAGGAAGGCATCATTCTCTTCAGGCAGGCCAATCGTGGCGCGCAGGAGTCCCGGTACGCCGTTATCTCGGATCAAGACATCGCGGTCCAGGAACCCCTGCCACACCGCGTGCTGATCGGCAAAGCGTCCGAAGGACACGAAGTTGGATTCGCTCGGCACCACGTAGTACCCGAGCTCCTGGAGCCGTGCGACAACCCGGTCCCGCTCCGCCGACAGCTTCGCCACGGTGCCCAAAGTCTCCTCCTTGTGTGTCAGAGCCACGGCGGCCGCGATCTGGGAGAGGACAGAGAGGTGATAGGGCAGGCGGACGAGCATCACGGCTTCCACGAAAGCCGGATCGGCCACGAAGTAGCCCAAGCGTCCGCCGGCGAAATCGAAGGCCTTGGACATCGTGCGTGAGACCACGAGCTTGGTCGGATATTTCGCCAGCAGCGTGGTGGCAGAAGGTGAAGGCGAGAACTCCATGTAGGCCTCGTCCACGATGACGATGCCCGGCGCGGCCTGCACGATCTTCTCCACTAGGTCGATCGGGGTGACGTCACCGGTGGGATTGTTCGGGGTGGTAATAAAGACAACGTCGGGGCGGTGCTTGGCGACGGCCTCCAGCGCCTCCTTTTCCGCAATGCGGAAATCCTCGTTCCGCGGGCAGGAGATGAATTCGGTTTGGGTGCCCGCGCACAGGATGGGGTGCATGGAATAGCTCGGGGTAAATCCCAGCGCGCTGCGCCCCGGCCCTCCGAAGGCTTGGAGCAGCTGCTGCAGCACCTCGTTGGAACCATTGGCCGCCCACACGTTGTCCACGCTGACATTCACGCCGGTCTGCTCACTGACATACCCCGCCAGCGCCGTGCGCAGTTCGACGGCGTCGCGCTCTGGATAGCGGTTGAGCTCTCGGGCGTGCTTTTCGACGGCCGCCACGATGTCCTTGACCAGCGCCTCCGACGGCGGGTAGGGGTTCTCGTTGGTGTTGAGCTGGTTGGTCACCGTCAGCTGCGGGGCTCCATAGGCACTGGAGCCGCGCAATTCTTCGCGCAGGGGAAGATCCTTCAACTCAGCCATTACTTAAGCCTCTACTTTCTGGGTATCTGGGGCATCGGCGAATCGTGCAGCAATTGCTTCGCCGTGGGCAGGCAGTGCCTCCGCGGTGGCAAAGGCAATCACATTCTCCGCCACCTCCCCGAGTGCTGCGCGGTCATACTCGATGAGGTTGACCGGGCGCAGGAAGGTGTGCGTCGACAGCCCAGCGCTAAACCGCGCGGTTCCCGAGGTGGGCAAGACGTGGTTGGAGCCAGCGGAGTAATCACCGAGCGGCACCGGCGAATAATCACCCACGAAAATGGCACCGGCGTGGCGGATACGCTCCGCTACTGCCCGGGCATTCTTCGTGTGAACCTCCAAGTGCTCAGCGGCATAGGCGTCCGCGACAGCAATGCCCGCTTCGAGGTCATCGACCAACACGATGCCGGACTGTTCGCCGCGCAAAGCCTCAGCTGCGCGCTCGGCGTTCGCGGTGGCGGTGTAGCGCTGAGCTACTTCCGCATTCACGGCGGCAGCAAGCTCCTCCGAGTCGGTGATGAGCACGGAGGCAGCCATCGGATCATGCTCCGCCTGAGAAATGAGGTCATAGGCCACGTAGACCGGGTTGGCGGTCTCGTCGGCCAGGATAACGATCTCGGTGGGGCCGGCTTCCGCATCGATGCCCACCACTCCCTGCACCGCGCGCTTAGCAGCAGCAACAAAGACATTGCCGGGACCGGTGATGATATCCACGGGTTCAAGAGCATCCTCCCCCGTGGCGGGTTCATCGTCGCCGTAGGCCAGAAGCGCGATGGCTTGTCCACCACCGACTGCCCAGACATCGTCCACGCCGAGCATGTGGCAGGTGGCCAGCACCGTCGGGTGCGGCAGGCCACCGAATTCCTTCTGCGGCGGGGAAGCCACGACCATCGCTTCAGCGCCTGCTTCTTGGGCCGGGACGGCATTCATAATGACGGAGGATGGGTACACCGCCTTGCCTCCTGGCACATACAGTCCTACCCGCTCAATGGGTTGAAAAACCTCGGTAACCGTTGCACCTGGCGCCAGCGTTGTCGTGTGTGGGGCCGGCTTCTGGTCCGCGTGAACGGCGCGCACGCGGGCGATAGATTCTTCGATAGCTGCCCGGACCTGAGGGGCCAGTTCTTGGGCCGCCTTCTCGAGCTCCTCATGCGGGACCCGCACCGCGGCGGGGCGGATGCCATCGAATTTCTCACCAAAGTCGAGGGCCGCCGCAACACCACCTTCTCGCACCTTGTTCACCATGGGGATAACAATGTCCATGACTGAGGAAACATCGGTTCCGCCTCGCGGCAATACTCGGCGCAGGCGGGAGGTGGTGAGAGTCTCTCCGCGCAGGTCAATGGTTCGTAGCATGCTCAAGCCCTTTTCATAATATACAGCCGCATAATATGCAGCGGTTTCTATACCTTCCCATTACTATACCCGTGCCAAAAAGCCAGCGAGCTGGCAGGTGCAGGTTATAGAATGTGTCACTACTAACACGTTCCGGCACCCCGACTCGGCGAAGGGAGGCGGCGAGATGAGCAACGGCGCCGAAGGTAATGACAGCCACTCCACCTCGGATCTGCTTGCCCGTGTGGAGCACCTCGCGCACCGCGAAAGCCTCCACTGCATCCGGGTCAGCGCGCACGAACTCCTCTTCCCCCATCCGCCGCTCGGGGAGACCCGCGCCTTTATGGATACCGAGGGCGAGCCCATTTTACGTTTCTGCACCACCCACCACGGGGTCTTGGGCTTCGGCGATATCCCCGCGCTCAGCGAGTTCGTCAACGACTGGAACCACGATTGTCTTTCGCCGCAGCTCGTGCTCAATTATTCCTCCCCGACCGAGGTCGAGGTGTGGGGCCATTCCTTCCTCGTCGTGCACCAGAAACCCACGGCGGCCCAGCTCTCCGCCTCTGTCATCCCTGCGCTGCACAACGCGGCGGCCTGCCTTGAGGAATTAGCGGATTATTTCCCCGTCTTGACGCTTCCCCGCCCGGCGGCTCCGGAAGAACAGATAGAGCTCGACGGCCCCGTCGGCACAGTCGATACCGCTCGTCTCGGGGAGCTTTTACCCGCCCTCGGTATTACGCGTTTCCAAGCAGATGCGGAAGAGGCCGTCTACGCGTGGATAAACGATGTCCTCTTTGCCTTCGCTATCGACTCTGGGCCGAGCCTCATCATTAAAGGCCATTGGGATCCCAACCTCCCAGGCAGCGAATTCTCCAAAATTTTCCTCATCTGCAATGACTGGAACCGCACCAACCACTCGGCTTCTGCCTTCTGCCACTCCAACGTCGATGGCTTGCAGGTGCGCATTGACTACGCCGTTATGACGGGCGCTGGGCTTTCCGACGCCCAACTGATCACCGCCCTAGGCCGCGGCATCAAACACGTCCTCCACGGCATCGATGACATTTCACGCGATGCTGTGGGCTCCTCCCCCGTCGCTTGGCCCTAAGGAGCCTCTGCCTCAGCCGCCATTGCCTCCGCTTCTTCGTCGTCCACGGCACGAGGAGGATTGACAAATACTGCGGACCAGTACGTAAACATGGCCATGAACGGCCCCACGAGCCAGGCGATGCCGGGCGAGAATTTCGGCACGAACTCCACAATTTCCCCGGGATCGTCCGGGATACTCGTTGCGGTAGCTCCACCAAAGACGTAGAACGACGCCGCGCCAGCCAAGGAAGCCAGGGCTACCCACAGCAATACCCCGACGCCGCGGTAGCGCTCGCCGCGCCGATAGGCAATAAGCCCCAACGCCATACCCAGGGCACCGGTAATGAGTACAAAAGTGATGTAGGAATCAAACTGAACGTTAGCGACGTTGCGCAGGGCGTAGCCGCCATCATCAACCCGGTGCCCCTTCAGGGCAGGACGCCACAGCCCCCACGCGGCGCCGGCCACAGAAAACCCGAGGAGCGCTAACGCGAGCAACCCCGCACCAAATCCGATGGCGCGGGGTATGCGAAAGCTAGGTGCACGCAGTGCAGGCACGATATGTTCTAGCCGCAGAAGGTCCAGTTGCCGTTCTCACGCTTGAAGCGCATGGTGGAGCTGTCCATGCCCTTGCTGGTGTTGACGTTCACGGTTGCGGATGCATCGTCACCGTTGACCACGACATCGTTGATGGACTCAACACCGGTCTTGGACCAGTCAAAGCCTTCCATCTGCGAGGTGTCCTGGCCAGCTGCCGCCATCATGTCCTTGAGCTGGTCCATCGGAACATCCGGAACCTGGTTGTAGTCCACCTGGTCAAGGCCGGAGTTCGGGTCGTTGCGCACTTCAGCGCAGGTGTGCTCCGGGAGGTACTTCACGAAGGAACGCATGGTCTGCTGCTCGTACATGCCACGGACCAGACCATTGATGCCGTCAATGTCTTCCTGGCTTGCAGCCTCACCCTGGACCGGCTCAACCTTCGGCATGCTCTGGAACGGATCCACACCGTTCTCGAAGGGGTTAGCCATGGCCTGGTTTTCGCCGCCCTCGGGGTTCTCCCCTTCCGGCTTCGGATCGGCGTTCTCGCCGTCCTTATTCTCTTCGCCTTCCTTCTTTTCGTCTCCCTCCTTCTTTTCAGAATCCTTCTCCTTCGACTGCCCCTCGGAGGTCTTGTCCTTGGACTCCGTCGTGGTGGTGGTCTTCACCGCGGAGGAAGCGGTATCGGTAGCGTTCTCATCATCGGAACCGCAAGCAGCCAAGGAGAGCGGCGCGACGAGCGCAACAGCGACGAGGGACTTCTTGGCAGGTGTCAGAAAAGACAAGGGATAACTCCTAATATCTATAGAGAGCGATAGTAAAACCACGCTGGGCGTGGCAGTTGCCCTTGGGCACTTCACATAACCCTAACAAGGCATGATTGTATAAACCCTACACTTCACCTTGAAGCTTCCTGTGAGCCACGCTTGGTGTTTTTCCGCGCCGCGTAGAGTGGGTTGTTGTGCACCTTTCTCGCGACGCTATCGTTTCCACCGCCCTCGAGCTCTTGACACGCTACGGGCTCGCCGATGTCACCATGCGCCGTGTTGCCACCAACCTCGGCGTTGCTCCCGGCGCGCTGTACTGGCATGTGGCCAATAAGCAATCGCTCATCGCCGCAATGACCTCCGAGATCCTCTCCCCCGTTACAGGAGAGACCACAACGGAGCTGGTCAGCTCCCTTCATGGGGAACTCACACGCTGGCGCGACGGCGCCGAAGTCGCCATAGCAGGTGCCGCTTTCCCCGAATCCTCAGCAAGTTCTGACTTGGAGGAGCTTTTCACCTCCGCGTTGAAGCGGGAAGCCCCCGGGGCATCACCGGAGGATAGTGGCGTCGCCGCCCGCGCTCTCATCCATTACGTCCTGGGAGCGACCTTCATGGAGCAATCCCGAGAACAGCTCAGTGGGGCGTCACCAAGCGCAGCTCCCTCAGCGTCGAATGCTGTGTCAGGCGTTGACACCTTGGTGCGCGCCGCAGAACTCATGGTCGCGGGTTTACGCACGCTGTGAACCGATCGCATGCAGCGGAATTGACTAAACTAAGCCTCATGACTGAGACCCGTGCTGATATAACGCCATCTCGCCAGGTGTGGCCTGGTTCCCCCTCCCCACTCGGCTCCACCTTCGATGGGGCCGGTACTAATTTTGCTATCTTTTCCGAGATCGCCGAGAAGGTCGAGCTCTGCCTCATCGATCACAACGGCAACGAAGAACGCATTGAACTGACCGAGATCACCGCCCACGTCTGGCATGCCTACCTTCCCAACGTCAGCCCGGGGCAGCGCTATGGCTACCGCATCCATGGCCCTTATGAACCAGAACATGGCCTGCGCTGCGATCCCTCAAAACTTCTTGTCGATCCTTATGCTCGCGCCTTCGACGGTGACTTTGATGGCGATGCCTCTCTGTACTCCTACGATATCTTCGCGGACGAGCCCGGCACCGGACGCAACGACGATGATTCCCTAGGCCACACAATGCTGTCGGTGGTGATTAATCCCTTCTTCGAGTGGCACGGCGACAACCGCCCCCACACGCCGGATAACGAGACCATCATCTACGAAGCCCACGTCAAGGGCATGACGATGACGCACCCGGATGTTCCGGAGGAGCTGCGCGGAACCTATGCCGGCATGGCACACCCGGCCATCATCAACTACTTCAAGGACCTGGGTGTGACAGCCGTCGAGCTGCTGCCAGTCCACCAGTTCCTGCAGGATGATCGCCTGCGCCAGCTGGGGCTGCGCAACTACTGGGGCTATAACACCTTCGGTTTCTTCGCGCCCCATGCGGACTATGCCTACGCCAAGAAGCCCGGCGAGGTGGTCGCCGAGTTCAAGGCCATGGTTCGCGCCTACCACGAGGCCGGCATCGAAATCATCCTCGACGTTGTCTACAACCACACCGCCGAGGGCAACCACATGGGTCCGACCATTGCTTTCCGCGGCATTGATAACCACGCCTATTACCGGTTGGTTGATGACAACCCCGAGCACTACATGGACTACACCGGCACCGGTAACTCTCTTAATGTCCGCCACCCGCACTCCCTCCAGTTGATCATGGATTCGCTGCGCTACTGGGTAACGGAAATGCGCGTCGACGGCTTCCGCTTCGACCTGGCTTCCACCCTGGCGCGCGAGCTTGATGACGTCGACAAGCTGGCTACCTTCTTCGATCTAGTCCAGCAAGATCCGGTGGTTTCCAAGGTCAAGCTCATCGCCGAGCCCTGGGACGTGGGCCATAACGGCTACCAGGTTGGTAACTTCCCCCCCATTTGGAGCGAGTGGAACGGCAAGTACCGCGATACCGTCCGTGACTTTTGGCGCGGCGAGCCGTCGACGATGGGCGAGTTTGCCTCGCGCCTGACCGGATCTTCCGACCTCTACGCCAACAACGGCCGCCGCCCCACCGCGTCCATCAATTTCATCACCGCGCACGATGGCTTCACGCTGCGTGATTTGGTCTCCTACAACGAAAAGCACAATGCCGAAAACGGAGAAGACAACCGCGACGGTGAATCCCACAACCGCTCCTGGAACCACGGTGTGGAGGGCCCCACTGACGACGAAGAGATTAAGAAGCTTCGCCGCCGCCAGGTGCGTAACTTCCTCACCACCCTTCTGCTGTCCCAGGGCACCCCGATGCTATGCCACGGCGATGAGCTGGGCCGCACCCAGGGTGGCAACAACAATGTGTACTGCCAAGACAACGAGATTTCGTGGATCGATTGGTCGATGTTGGAGCAAGAGAAGAACATCGCCATGCACGGCTTTACCAAGCGCCTGATTAATATCCGCAAGAACCACCCGGTGTTCCGTCGCCAGCGTTTCTTGGCCGGCGGCCCCTTCGGTTCTGAGGTGAAAGACCGAGATATTGCGTGGCTGGTTCCCTCCGGCAAGCTGATGACCCCTGAAGACTGGGACTTTGAGTTCGGTAAGGCGCTTATGGTCTACCTCAACGGCAACGCGATTACGGAGACGACTGCCCGGGGTGAGCGCATCACGGATGATTCCTTCATCATGATTTTCAACGCCCACCACGAGGAGATCGAGTTCACCCTGCCGAAGAAGGACTTGGGTGCTAGCTGGCGCCTCATCGTGGATACGTCTGACTCCGGTGGCTACCCAGATGAAGAAAAGCTCATCGCGGCTGAGGGATCCATCGTGGTGCAACCGCGCACGTCGCTCATCCTCCGCCAGACCGAGCCGCCGGTTTTCGATGACAGCGATGAATCCGCCGGAGCAGACGAGAACTAGACTGCTCCTTTACCACCTACGCTCTGCTCCCCTGTCTTGAAAGGAATCTGTGTCCTATACCGCCCATGGCGCTGTCATTGATGTCACCGCCGATGCCCTCACGTTCCGCCGCTCCCAGCTTGCTGCGTCCCTCGGCGCACCGGCCCACGAGGCTCTCTCGATGGCCGATGCCACGAGCGTGGAGTGCACGGCGCCAACGGCCACGGGCTTCGGGCAGGTCGTGGTGCGCGGCACGGTCGATGCTGCGGGGAATGCTGGGGACACGGTCATCCGCTTCGCCCCAGGCCAGGACGCGGAGGCCTTCGCTCAGGCGGTCAAGGCCGCCCTCCGCGGCGAAGCGCCGGCGACCAGCAGCCGAGTCGACGGACTGAATTTCACCGCTGTCGATGTGGAAACCGCTAACGACAACTGGGGTTCGGTCTGCCAAATCGGAGCGGTCCGCTTCCGCGATGGTGAAGAAACTGAGTCCCGCACGTGGCTGTGTACTCCCCCGCCGGGTCTGGAGCACTTCGACGATGTCAACATCAGTATCCACGGCATCACAGCAGACGACGTCGCCGGCGCTTCCCCCTTCGCGGACGCCGCTGCCGAGCTCTTCGAGTTCCTCGGTTCCGACACGTTGGTCGCCCACAACGCGCAATTCGATTCCACCGCTTTGCGCAGTGGCCTCCAGAAGGCGGCGGCTCCAGTCCCAGAAGTGCGCCTAGCATGTTCGCTAGCGCTGGCTCGCGACGCCTCCCGCGCCGGCGTTATCGACGTGGCCAACCATAAGCTTCCCACCGTTGCCTCCTACATTGGCGCCGAAGATTTTCAGCACCACGAGGCCACGGCGGATGCCCGCGCCGCTGGGGAAATTGTCAGTGCCTTGGCTCAACGTTTTGGCCACTCCGGTTCCATCGAGGAATTGTTCTCTACCCGCGAGTTTGCACTGGGAACCTTAAGCGAGGATTCGGTTATCCCTGTCCTCCGCGCCAACACCGCACCGCTTTCCGCAGCAGACCTAGGCGCAGGTACAGATTTCCGCGACAACACCCGCATGGCGGGTGCTACCTCGGGTGCTCAGAAGAAGCGCTCCTCCTCGCAAGAGCGCCGCGGGCCGGCCCCGTGGCAGTCCGTGTCCACCCCGGACACCATCCCGGATCCGAACCCCGATGCCGACCCGGAAGGCGCGTTGTTTGGCCAGAATGTCACCCTCACCGGTGACTTTGAGCCTTTCGACAAGGGCTTGTTGTGGTCCAAGATCGCTGAGCGCGGCGGCCAGGTAGGCAAAAACGTCACGAAGAAGACCACCATCCTCGTCGTGGGCCAGTGGGCCACCAAGACGTCGAAGGAAAAGCGTGCCGAAGAGCTGCAAAGCAACGGCCAGGACATCGCCATCTGGCAGTCCGACAAGCTCTTAGAGGAACTGCAGCTCGACGAAGCCCCACCGTTCTAGGCAGTAAAAGGCGCTAGCGCGCTAGGGCATCCGGGCTCTAGCGCGCGGTGAAATTTCTCTTCTCCGGTGGGAACCTGTGGGCGCAAGACACAGTCCAATAAAGGCAAGGAATCCGCACTAGCCTACCTTTCACGGAGACGAACACATGACCATCGCGCTGCCCACCTCGCTTCACGTCGATCACCTACTCCCTTCGCTCTGCCCGAGCGAAGAGCTCAACGGAATTAAGCTGTGCGATGATGGCTTCGGCGACTCGCCCGCGCGCATCCAGCTTTCGCGGACGCTATCGATGTCCATGGTGCACGGCACGGGTGCCGAAACCAAGCGCGTGAGCCAGCGTGCGTTGGACGATCTGGGCCTGACTACGCGCCAAGCGTGGGATACCGCAGCGCTTAATCTTCAACGCCGCGCGTTAACACAGCAGGGACTGCGTTTCTTTACCCGGCCAGCGGAGCAGAGTCTCAGCGGCGCTGAAGGCAGCCTCGAGGTGCGCGTGCATCGCTGCACCGTATCGTCGTGGTTGGCGCATCCGCAGGCCTTCGTTATCCTGGATAATCATCTGAAACGCTTGAGCCAAGCCACGAGTATTACCTACCTCGTTCCTGATGCGCACACCCTCTACGCGCTGCTGAACGTTTCCCCACAGCGAGCGACGGAACTGGCCTGCCGCGCGGCCGAGTTGCGCCCGCGCCATCGTCCCCCTCTGAGCCTGCAACCACTAGTATTGGCTAACGGCTTCCCTCTCGAGGTGTAGATACGCCTCACGTCATTCTTGCCGTGGCCGAAAGGAGTCACGTTCTTCACAATGCCTGAATCATCCATGTCCCGCCTGGGCAACCAGTACCACTCCTGGGTACGCGCGCACCCCACCGCGGCGCAAGACTTCCGCGACGCCATCGAGGACTTGCTGAACGACGCCGGAATTATCTTCGACCGCGTGGCCACCCGTGTAAAACAATGGCCGTCGCTCAAGGCCAAGGCGAAGAAGCGTCGAGAGAACGGCGAGCTCATGTATCCGAACCCGTGGGAGGATATTCACGATGTTTTGGGCGTGCGGATTACTGTCTTCCACTCCACGATTATCCCAGAGGCCCTGGAGGTTTTAGGAGAGACCTTTACCGTGCTTCGCTCAGTGGATAAGGCAGCGGAGACGCGAATTTCCGGTGGCTTTGGTTATGGCTCCCATCACTTGGTACTGACGGTATCGGAGGATAGCGCCGCCACGCTGGAGGAACTTGAGCCTTATATCGGCTGGACCTTCGAGATTCAGATTCGCACCGTACTCCAGCACGCGTGGGCCGAGTTCGAACACGATATCCGCTACAAACAGGGTCCGAATCCTCCCTCCCCACAGGTCGATCGGCTCTTTACGCTCGCCGCAGGCCTCATTGAGCTGGCGGATCAGCAATTCGATGAAATCGCCGCGCTCAAGGCTCCCAGCTCTGAGGCGGACGATGACGTGGAGATCACGGCAGAGACCCTCCCCGGCGTCCTCGCCATCATTCTGGGTAACCGCTTTCCGCGTTCACGCTCGGAGCACTACCGCTTCCTGGCGGAGCTTTTAGAAAACAACGGCATCAATCGTCTAAGCCAGCTCAAGCAGCTCCTCGATGAAGACGCCATCGCCCATGTGCACGACGCCATGCGCTACCGCTTCCGCCCAGGCCAGGTCAGGCTTATCGACGACCTGCTGCTCAACAAATTCGGCGCCCAACACATCGAGGCCACCGCCGATGCCGGCGACCGCAGGGACCGCAAGCGCCGCTTGAACGCGCGCCTGAAGGCCTTAAAGAACTTCCGGAATAATTAGCGGAATCCGCCGCGGAACTTCTCCATCTGCCGGCGCTCCTTCTTCGTGGGGCGGCCTGCACCGCGCGGGCGGACTGGGACGGAGGGCATGAACTCCTTCGGCGGTGGCGGCGGGGCATGGTCAATGTAACAGGTGCGCGCAATCGGGGCGCCGACGCGCTTGGACACGGTAGCAAGCACCTCAAGGTCATGCTCGTGATGGTTGCGCCACACGCGCACGCGGTCGCCGGGCACAACCTGCTGCGCGGGCTTGGTGGCGTTGCCGTTGAGTTTGACGTGCCCGGCGCGCACGGCGGTGGCGGCTTCCGAGCGCGTCTTGAACATGCGCACGGACCAGACCCAGGCATCGATGCGCACGGGCCGCCCGTCGGGCTGATTCACCATAGGTTCTTAAAAGTTGTGGTTCTCGTTCACGATCTTCTGGATTTTAATCCAGTTGTACCCTCCACCCACCACGGCAACGATGAGGCCAATCGCCATGAAAGTCCAGAAACCGGTGAGCGTCCAACCCAAGAGGACACCGCCGGCGACGCCGCCCACGACGCAGATAGCTCCGTTGCGGGCGTGGGTGCGCACGGCTTGCTTGCGTTGCTCAATGGGGTTGTTGGGGCGTCGCTGCATAGTCATGGGGCTTATTCTACATGGACAGAAGCTAGCGGCCTGAAAGCTCGACCCAGGCAGTTCCAGCTTCCTTCGGTTCTGCCTCGCCCTGGGTCAGCGCCGCGAGCGTCGCCGCGAGTTCCTCCTTGCCGCCGGGCTCCACAGACACGGTGAAGGTCACCGCCTGGCCGTAGGCGGTATCCACCATGTCCACGCCACGGTTGCGCAACTCCGCCTCCAGCCGCCCGGCCTCCGCGTGCGAAACCTCGACGGTATAGAGCTCGCGCAAGGCACGCGTGACGGGCTCAACCTGCTCCATCGTCTCGCTGACGGCACCTCCATAGGCGTGCACGAGCCCGCCCGCGCCCAGCTTGATACCGCCGAAGTAGCGCACCACGACCGCGCAGATATCGAGCAGTCCGGAGCCCTTCAGAACATCGAGCATCGGCTTGCCCGCCGTGCCGGAGGGCTCGCCATCATCGGAGGAGCGCTCCACTGGATTCGAGCCGTCAACGTGGTAGATGTAGGCCGAGCAGTGGTGGCGGGCGTCAGGGAAGCGGTCGCGGGCGCCGTCGATAAGCGTGCGTGCTTCCGCTTCCGTCGTGGCGCGGCCTATGAGGGTGATAAACCGCGAGCGCTTGATCTCAATCTCGTGCTCGACAATCTCACCGGCGGCGGGGCGCTGATAGCTCTCCAGCATTATGCGACGAGGAAGTCGTACTCAGGCGTGCCGGGCTGAAGCTGCTGGCAGTTGAGCTTCGATTTCTCCATTCGCTCCAGCAGTCCGTCGATACCTGCGGCACTCCCCAACTCGATACCCACCAGCGCGGCGCCGGTCTCGCGGTTGTTGCGCTTGAGGTACTCGAACAACGTGATGTCATCTTCAGGGCCGAGAACATCCTGCAGGAAGTGGCGCAGCTGGCCTGGCTCCTGCGGGAAGTTCACCAGGAAGTAGTGCTTGAGTCCGCGGTGCACCAGGGAGCGCTCCATGATTTCGGCATAGCGAAGCACGTCATTATTGCCGCCGGAAATCACGCAGACCACCGTTGAGCCCGGCTGTAGGTTGAGCGTGCGCAGACCGGTCACGCTCAGCGCGCCGGCAGGTTCGGCAATGATTCCTTCGTTTTGGTAGAGCGCGAGCTGCTCCGTGCACACGGCGCCTTCCGAGACGATGTCATGGTGCAGGCGGCCCTGGTTGGCTTCCAGAATCTTGAAAGGCAGCTCGCCGATGCGCTTGACGGCAGCACCATCGACGAAGGGATCGACGGTCTCCAGGGTTACCGGCTCACCGGCCGCGAACGCAGCGCTCAGCGACGCCGCCCCGGCCGGCTCAATGCCCACTACCGCGGTGCGCGGGGCCATGTCGGCGAGATAAGAGGTGATGCCGGAGATGAGTCCGCCACCGCCCACGGGGACCACCACGGTATCCAAGGACTTGCCCATCGAGGACAGCTGGGACACGATTTCCGCGGCCACAGTTCCCTGACCGGTGACGGTATCGCGCGAATCGAAAGGCTCGATGAAAAAGGCGCCGCGCTCAGCGGCATCCGCGTGCGCGGCCGCAGCTGCCTCGTCGAAGTTAGCGCCGGTGACCACCAACTCCACGAAATCACCACCGTGAACCAGGATGCGGTCGCGTTTTTGCTTCGGGGTCGGTTCCGGCACGTAGATCTTGCCGTGGATTCCCATGGTGCGGCAGGCGTAGGCGACGCCCTGGGCGTGATTTCCCGCCGAGGCGGTAACTATCCCCTGCGTGCGCTGCTCTTCGCTGAGGTTTGACATGCCGTAAATAGCCCCGCGGATCTTGTAGGAGCGCACATCCTGCAGATCTTCGCGCTTCAGGTACACCTCATAACCTGTCTCTTGGGACAGGCGCGGGCAGTACTGCAGCGGAGTCGGGGCAATCTCCGAGCTAATTCGCGATTGGGCCAGTTGGATATCAGAGGCGTGGATAGGCTCGAAGTCTTGCGGGATGGTTGTCATGGTGGCTTATTTTAGCGCCCCGCTCTCCACGCGTCGCACATTACCTAGCATTCGACCGGTTCACCGAACGTTTACCCAGATCTCGTTTGGCCGCAACTTACTGTTCCCCAAAAGCACTAGGGGCAAACGTACGGTGGTGCGGAATCTTTTCGTCTCGCAACAAGGAGTTTTTCTGCATGTCTCGTTCTATCTCCCGCCGCTCCCTCACCCTGTGCGCTGCGACCGCCACGTGCCTTAGCCTGGCTGTACCGACTTCCTCGGCTGCGATTGTAGAGAATGTCATCGAACACTCTGCTGCCGACGCTAACCTCAAGGTCACCCCGATTGGCACCTATGAGTCTGGGGTCTACGAAGAGTCCGCCGCAGAGATCGTGGCCTTCCACCCGGCCTCCAAGCGCATTCTCACCGTCAACGCACACGCGGGCCAGATTGATGTCCTCGATGCTTCGGATCCGACCAAGCTCACGCTCATCGGTTCCATTTCTGCTGGCGAGGGCAAGGAAATCAACTCCGTGGCCGTGCGTCCCGATGGCCTGGCTGTGGCCGCCGTCCAGCAAGCGGACAAGACCGAGGAGGGCGAAGCACTGTTCTTCAACGCCGCGGCCGAGGACCTAGCGACCGCCGAATTAGGGCGCGTGATGGTGGGCGCTTTGCCGGATAACGTCCACATCACCGCCGATGGTGGCTACGCTCTCCTGGCTAATGAGGGCGAGCCCTCGAACGAGCTCAACGCCGAGGGCACCGATTACATCACGGACCCGGAAGGTTCCGTCTCCGTCATTAAGCTGCCGGAGGGTGTTGAGGCTTCAACCCAAGCGCACGCCCGTATCGCCGACTTCACAGCCTTCGACGGTCAGCCCCTGCCAGAGGGCGTGCGCGTCTTCGGCCCCTCCGGTCACGATTCCAAGCCCTCTATCGACTTCGAGCCGGAGTACATCACCTCCCAGGACGGCAAGGCCTTTGTAACGCTGCAGGAGGCCAACGCCATCGGTGTCATTGACATCGAGTCCGCCACCGTGGAAAAGATTCTGCCTGCACACATTGCGGATCACTCGACAGTCCCGCTGGACCCCTCGAACAAGGATGACAAGGCGGAGCTGCGCACCATCCCGGTTAAGGGTCTGTCCATGCCCGATTCCATCGGTGCCTTCACCGCTGGCGGCCAGACCTACTTCGCCACCGCGAACGAGGGCGACGCCCGCGAATGGGGCGTGGAGGAGAAGGACGGCGGTTCCGGCGTCTACACCGATGAGGTGGAGCTCAAGGACGTGGTCGAGGATGGCAAGGTGTGCGAGGGCGCGCTTGGCGACGTCGACCTGGACAAACTCGCCGACAAGAAGGAAGCCGGCAACCTGAAGCTGAGCAACGCCTCTGGCTGGAACGAAGAGAAGGGCTGCTTCGACGAGCTTTATGCTTACGGCTCCCGTTCCTTTAGCATCTACGACGCGGAGGGCAACGTTGTCTTCGACTCCGGTGCCGAGTTCGAAAAGATCACCGCCGAGCTCAACGAGCCGGGCGTGTTCCACCACAACGCCGATAATGAGAGCGCCGAGTTTGATGACCGTTCCGACAACAAGGGCCCCGAGCCCGAGGCTCTCACCATCGGCACCGTGGGAGATCGCACATACGCCTTCATCGGCGCGGAGCGCGTCGGCGGCATCTTTGTCTACGACGTCACCGACCCTGCTAACTCTTCCTTCGTTACCTACGTCAACAACCGCGACTTCTCCACCGACGAGTCCGCTGCTGCCGGCGACCTAGGCCCGGAGGGCTTTGCCTTCGTCGACAAGGCGGACTCCCCCAACGGCGAGTACCTGCTCATCGTCGGCAACGAGGTATCCGGAACCACGACCGTCTACTCCGTTGAAGATCTCCTCGCCGGCGACAAGGACGAAGAGGAGAAGCCGGACGAGAATACGGATGAGAACCCTGGCGATGACTCGCAGGACCAGGACGACCAGAACAAGGACGGCCAGAGCTCCCGCCCGTCCACCGCGGCCATCATCGCTGGTTCTGTCATCGGTGCCATCGCCGCCCTAGCTGCTGCCGTAGGCCTGCTGCGTGCCCCGGGTATCCGTGAAACGGTTCTCAGTCTGGCCCCTGCACCGCTGCGCGAGCAGCTGGAGAAGTTCCTCTAGCCCCTACCGCGCTCCTGGGGAGGGCTGCTACATTGAAATGGGCTTGCACCAAGCCCTCCCCCTTTTTTCTCATCCCCTCGCATCCCTTCCCAAGGAGAACCCTCTGATTATGCGCCTTTCAACCTCCCTGATCGCAGTGTGCACCACGACCATGGCCCTGGTAACTCCGCTGGCTGCAGCCGACGACGCTTCTGGTAGCGCTCAGCCCGCCGCGCAGAGCCAGAGCGGACAGAACGGTCAGAGCTCCACTGGCGGAAGCTCGATGAACATCGGTCACACCAATACCTCCGGCCTCTCCGAGGAGTGCGCGGATGCGGTGCGCAAGGCGCGCGAGGAGCACGAAAACGCGGTGGCCGATGACACTGCGGGCTCGTCCTTCATGGGGCCGAAGGAGCTCGGACTCGGCATCCTTAACGGTTATGGTTCCTCCGGTATGCCGGAAGAGCCGGACTGCGTCCAGGAAGAAAAGGACGCTGAGCTGGAGAAGGAGTGGGACGAGATGCCGGACTGGGTACAGTCTGCACGCCCCAATGACACGGCCGAGGAGGTCTTTGCGTGGATCGGTGGCGCGGCTGCGTTACTTTCCGTCGGCATCAACCTGCTAGCCGCGGTCGCGCAGTCCAACCCGGCTGTCCTCAACGACCTGCGTGCCTTCCTCAAGAGCCACGGTTTCTACTGGGATAACACCAAGAAGAAGGAAGAGGCCGACGCGGCTGAGGAATAATTCCCTACCGTACGATCTCGAAGGCGCGAACCTCACTTGGTTCGCGCCTATTTATTTCGCCCTCGGACGGGACCGCGCACTAGAGCATTTGCGCGCCCCAGCCCCGGCGACGGGTTAGAACAGTTCCTCCGTGGCGATCTGTGCGCCTTCGACGAGGGACTCCAGCTTTGCCCACGCGATCTGGTGATGCAGGCGTCCACCGAGACCGCAGTCCGTCGACGCGATGACGTTCTCGGGGCCCACCAGCTCGGCGAAACGGATGATGCGATCCGCCACCAGGCGCGGGTGCTCCACGGCGTTCGTGGAGTGCGAAATCACGCCCGGGTAGATGACAGTGCCCTCCGGCAGCTTGTGGTCCTGCCACACACGCCACTCGTGCGCGTGGCGCGGCGAGGCGCCCTCGAAGGAGAAGCCGCCGACCTTGGCCTGCAGGATCTCTTCAATGATGTCCGCGAACGGAATATCCGTCACGTGCGGGCCGTGCCAGGAACCCCAGCAGATGTGCAGGCGGGTCTGCTCGCGCGGGATGTCCTTGATGGACTCGTTGAGGATATCAATGCGCTCGCGCAGGAAACCACGGAAATCCTCCACCGACGGCTCCGGATTAATTTGATCCCATGCCTCGGCCAGGTCCGGAGCATCGAACTGAACGGTCAGACCGGCATCGGCAATAGCCTTGTACTCGGTGCGCAGCGCTTGTCCGACATCGTGCAGCAACTGGTGCTCATCATCGTAATAGCGATTCGTCAACCGAGCAGCTGATCCCGGGGACAAGGCGGCGACGAAGCCTTCGGTACCTTCGGGGAGGGCGTCAGAAAGCAGCTTTACGTCTGCTTCAACCTGGTCCTGGCCGATGTACGTAACTGGGCCGGTGAACTCCGGATTGGCTACTTTTTTACGCCCAGAAAAAATCCCTGACTCTGGGTCGTTGTACGCCTCAGAAAAGAGCGCACGGTCGCGGCGGTCAATAAAAGATGTCAACCGCGGCTTACCCGGTTCAGAGCGAACAATTTCCGCGTCTTCCCAGCGGTCCTTGTCCGTCATGGTCAAACCACCCAGGCGGGTAAAGGAGTAGTTCCACCAGGCGCCATAGTCCACAGCGCCGGAGGTGATGTGGCCGTACTCGCCCTCGTTGATGATGTCGATGCCGAGATCAACCTGGCGCTTGACCACGTCAGCGACCGAGCGCTGAAGAATCTCGTGGAACTTCTCATCGGAGATGGTGCCGGCAGAACGCTCGAGGTTAGCCTCCAGCAGCTCCTTGGTGCGTGGCAGTGAGCCGACGTGGGTGGTGCGGATCTTATTGACCATAGGAGGTACATTCCCTTTCAACTAGACTGTGCTGTCTAGCGTAACCCACGTACGAAGCACGGCCCGCTTCATTCTGTACTTTTATTCAGCACGTGGCCCCAACACGTGGGCTCACCCAAGGATGCCGGCGCCCATCGTCGCCTTGAGATCACCCATGAGGTTGCTGGAGCGCTCCACACGCAGATGTTCGCCGAGGACCATCATGGTGGACTCTTCGCCGTCGACAAGCGTGAGGTACACGTCGGACTCACCCTTGTTGTTGACCAAGACCTGCTTGAGCCGCGCAATGTTGTCCATCGTGCACTGATCCGTGCGCATGGTCAGTCGCAGCGGCAGCCCAGCACCGTTGCCCGGCCCCAAATCGGGAACGCGAATATCGGAGCAGAACAGGGACATGCGCTCATCGCGAATCTTCACCTGGACCTTGGCCAGGATGATGTTGTCTTCCGCAATCTGCGGGGCCACCAGCGAGTACACCTGGTTGAACACGAGGATATCCACTTGGGCGCCGTTATGGTCCTCGATGCTGACGATGGCCCAGGGCGAGCCATCGCGCTTGGAAAAGCGCCTGTCGACGCCCGAGATAATGCCGCCGATCACCAGCTCCTGCCCGTTGCCGACTTCACCGTTGAGGATCTTCGTAATCGGGGTGTCGGTCTGCGCGTTGAGGGCTTCCTCGAAGCCATCGAGTGGGTGGCCGGACACATACAGGCCGAGCATCTCCCTCTCCAAGGCCAGCTCGTGCTTTCGATCCCAGTTCTCATCTGGGATATCGATAGCGAAGGCGGAGACAGAGTCGCCCTGTTCATCACCACCGCCAAAGCCAGCGAAGAGGTCGAATTGGCCCTTGTCGGCTGCTTTTTTGGTAGTCTGCACCGAATCCACGGCATCCTCGTGGATGAGCATGAGGCCCTTGCGCGGGTGTTCCAGGGAATCGAAGGCTCCGGCCTTGATGAGGGATTCGGTCACGCGCTTTGAACACGCCGCCAGCTCGATCTTCTCCAGGTAATCGGAGAAGGACGTAAAGGCGCCTTTCTCACGGCGGGTCTTCACGATGGAATCCACCACTTCCCCACCGACGTTGCGGATAGCGCCCATGCCGAAGCGGATATCCTCGCCCACGGCCTGGAAGGTTTCTTGGGACTCATTGACGTCCGGGGAGAGCACGCGGATGCCCAGGTGGCGGCAGTCGGCCAGGTAGATAGCGGACTTATCCTTCTTGTCACCCACCGAGGTCAGCAGCGCGGCCATGTACTCCGGCGCGTAATAGGCCTTCAGGTAGGCCGTCCAGAAGGACACCAACCCGTAACCGGCGGCGTGGGACTTGTTAAACGCGTAGGAGGCGAAGGGCTCAATGGTGCCCCACAGAGCGTCCATGGCTTCCTTGGAGTAGCCATTGTCCTTCATGCCGCCCCAGAACTTGTCATACTGCTGGGCCAGGACTTCCGGCTTCTTCTTACCCATGGCCTTACGGAAGCCATCTGCCTCGCCGGCGGTGTAGTTAGCCACCTTCTGCGAGATACGCATGATCTGCTCCTGGTACACGATAAGACCGTAGGTCTCATCGAGGATCTCCTTAAGCGGCTCCTCCAGCTCGGGGTGAATCGGGGTGATTTCTTTGCGGCCGTTTTTGCGGTCCGCGTAATCCCAGTGCGCGTTCACACCCATCGGGCCCGGACGGTAGAGCGCCAGCGACGCCACAATATCCTTAAAGCCCGTCGGCTTCATACGCTTGAGCAGCTCCTGCATGCCGCCCGAGTCGAGCTGGAACACGCCCAGAGTATCGCCACGCGAGAGCAGGTCATAGACCTTTGAGGCACTCGGGTCGTCGGCATGGAGGTCCTCTAGGTGGACTTCCTCACCGCGGTTTTTCTTGATGTTTTCCAGGCAGTCACCGATCACGGTGAGGTTGCGCAGACCCAAGAAGTCCATCTTCAACAGGCCGATGGCCTCACAGGCCGGGTAGTCCCAGCCGGTGATGTAGGCGCCGTCGGCTGGGCGCTTCCACATCGGGATGTGGTCCATGAGCCGCACCGAGGCCATAATCACCGCACAGGCGTGCACACCGGCCTGGCGGACCACGCCCTCGAGGCCGCGTGCGGTCTCATAAATCTTCTTGACGTCCGGGTCAGTCTCAATCATCTGCCGGACCTCGGTCGCCTCCGAGTAGCGCTCGTGCTCGGGGTCCATGATGCCGGCGAGCGGGATGTCCTTGGCCATGATGGCAGGCGGCAGCGCACCGTTAATGCGGTCCGCCATCTGGAAGCCCGGCTGGCCAAAGTGCACCTTAGCGGAGTCCTTAATGGCCTGCTTGGTCTTCACGGTGCCGAAGGTAATCACCTGGGCAACCTTGTCCTCGCCCCACCGCTCGGCGGCGTAAGTAATCATCTCGCCGCGGCGGCGATCATCGAAGTCGATATCGATATCCGGTGCGGACGGACGCTCCGGGTTCAAGAATCGCTCAAAGAGCAGGCCGTGCTCGATGGGGTCAATGTTGGTAATGGTCAGCGCGTAGGCCACGAGTGCACCGGCCGCCGAACCACGACCCGGACCGACGCGAATGCCGATGGACCGCGCGTGCTTAATGAGCTCGGCCACGATGAGGAAGTAAGAGGGGTAGCCCTTCATATCGATGACGCTGATCTCGTACTCAGCGCGATCGATGTACTCCTGCGGCACATCCCCACCGTTGAAGCGATCCTTCAGTCCTTCCATCACCTCGTGGGTCAGCCAGGAGGTTGGGGTGTGGCCCTCGGGGACGTCGGCAATCGGCATGCGATCGTGGGTGTGCTCCTCCCAAATCGCACCGTAGTCCTGCACGCGCTCCGCAATCCACAGGGTGTTATCGCAGGCCTCCGGCACCATGTGATCCCACAGTTCGCGCATCTGCGCGGCGGACTTGATGTAGTAGCCGGTGCCGTCGAACTTGAAGCGATCCGGGTCCATGAACGTCTTACCGGTCTGCACGCACAGCATGGCCTCGTGCGCCGGGGCTTGGGACTCCAGCACGTAGTGGCAGTCATTGGTCACCAACGGCGGCAAGTCCAGCTTGCAGCCGATTTCCAGCAGGCCGTCGCGCGTGCGCTTCTCGATGTCCAGCCCATGATCCATGAGCTCCAGGAAGAAGTTGTCCTTGCCGTAGATGTCCTGCCACATCGCGGCAGCCTCGAGAGCCTCGTTGAACTGGCCCAAGCGCAGGCGGGTCTGCACGTCGCCGGAGGGGCAGCCGGTGGTCGCGATGATGCCTTCGGCGTGCTCGGCAATAAGCTCCGCGTCCATGCGCGGCCACTTTCCTAACTGGCCCTCGTAGGAAGCCAAGGAGGAAAGCTTGAACAGGTTGCGCAGCCCGGTTTCATTCTCCGCCAACATGGTCTGGTGCAGGTAGGCACCGGAGGCAGAGACGTCATCGCGCTTCTGGTCCGGGGTTCCCCACAGCACGCGCTTCTTGTTGAAACGTGACTCAGGAGCCAGGTAGGCCTCGATGCCGATGATTGGTTTAATGCCGGCGCTGGTCATCCTTTGATAGAAGGCATTGGATCCATACATGTTGCCGTGGTCGGTCATACCGACTGCCGGCATGCCTTGGCGGAGAACCTCATCCGCCAACATGTCCACCTTGGCCATGCCATCCAGCATGGAGAATTCGGTGTGGTTGTGCAGATGGACGAAGGAGGAGTTTTTGGCCATGCGGCTCATCTTAGCGGGGCCGTCAAACTTCGCCCGTAGGTCCTCGTTAAGGTACATTTTCTTAAATGTTCTACACTATTGCCGCCTATCTCATGTGGGGCTTCTTCCCAGCGTTCTTCCCGCTGCTGCGCCCCGCCAGCCCGTTTGAGATCTTGGCCCACCGCATCGTGTGGACTGCGGTTCTCGTCACCGCAATGCTGCTGGTGACTGGTGGCTGGCGCGAGCTCCGCGCATTCAGCTTGCGCACCTGGGGGTGGATGTTCGCCTGCGGCGTGGCCATCACCATCAACTGGGGTACCTATGTCATCGCCATCAACAGCGATCACGTGGCCGATGCCGCACTGGGCTATTTCATTAACCCGCTCGTCTCCGTGGCCCTCGGCATTATCTTCCTCAAGGAGAAGCTGACGAAGGCGCAGGTGGCGTCGGTCAGCATCGCCTTCATCGCGGTGTTGTGGCTGACCTTTATGACGGGCCAGGCCCCCTATTATTCGCTGGCCTTGGCCTTCAGCTTCGGAATCTATGGCCTGCTGAAGAAACGCATCACGGTCTCCTCGATGGGCTCAGTGGCCGCGGAAACCTTGGTCATGCTCCCCTTCGCGCTGGTCTACCTGGGCTACCTCCAGGCACAGGGAGAATCCACCTTCACTACCGAAGGCCCCGGGCACATCGCACTGCTGATTACCTCCGGCCTCGTCACCGCTCTGCCGCTGTTGTGTTTCGCCCAGGGCGCTAAGCACCTGCGCCTGTCTACGCTCGGCATGCTGCAGTACATGACCCCCATCATGCAGATGCTGTGGGCACTGTTCGTCACCCAGGAGCACATGTCCACTGAGCGCTGGATCGGTTTTGCCATCATCTGGGTGGCGGTGATCATCTACCTGGCGGACTTGGTGCGCATGGGCCGCGCTTCTCGACGCCGCGCCCGCCTCCACCCCGCCGACGCATCACCCACCGCAGAGGGCTAACGGCGCTTCAGCTCTTCGCGCGCTTGACGAGCCTGGGCGCGCCGGGCGGATTCCTCGCGCGCGTTGAGCGCCCACCGCGGCATGAGGATGGCCATGGCGATGCAGTAGATGGCCACCACGATGAGAATGCCGAAGGTGAGCTTGTCCGCTCCCCAGATTCCTTGCGCGATGGCGGCCCCAGAGGCGATGAACGCGACCGCCCACATCAAGAGGTAGGCAAAGCGGTAGTTCGGCGGCCACTCGGTGGTGTTGGGAAACAGGCGCATGTCTTCTCCTCGGCTGTTCTAGCGGTTCTCATTCTGTCCGACGTTGGCGGGCGGGCGCACGCCGAAGGAGCCCCATGCGGCGTCAGCGGGCGCGACCTCCACGGTATCGACCCGCGGATCGTTAGCGAGGGCGCGCAGTTGACTCCCCCCGGAATAGACCACGACGGCATCGACCTTCGCTGGTGCATCCTCCGCCATGTCACGGGCATGGTCGGCCACGCGGGCCAAGACGGTATCGATAACGTCGGCGCGCGTGGCGCCGGCGACAGGCTCGGGGACCGCGATGGGCGCGGCCAGCCCGATCACGATGGCATCCATGCGCTCGATGGGCTGCAGGGCGTCGCTCACGTCCTGCGGACTCAGCGGCTCGCGAAAGCCCACCAGCGCGTAGGCCGGATCGGTTGCGTGCGCTAATGAGGTCTCCGCGCGCTCCCGATAATCGGCCGCGCTCTCCGAGCCATCAGGGCCAAGTTGGTCTCCCTGCACCGCCGTGCTGGGCTGCGTTCCGAAGAGCCCGAAGGCGACCACCACTGCCAAGGCGAGCACGGCCAACAGCACCAGCGCCGCGGCACGGCGGCGCCGGTAGATGCGTTGGCTGGCGCGTCGCTGCGGGCTCATCCGCGCAAAACCTCCACGGCGTGCTTGAGATCGTCCGGGTAGGGTGCAGTGCACTCGAACCACTTGCCGGTTCCCGGGTGGGTAAAGCCGAGTTCGACCGCGTGCAGCCACTGGCGGTTAAGCCCCACACGCTTGGCCAGGTTCGGGTCACAGCCATACATCGGATCGCCGACACAGGGATGCCCGGTGGCGGACATGTGGACACGGATCTGGTGGGTTCGGCCGGTCTCCAAATGAACCTCGAGGAGGCTAGCCTCGCGGAAGGCCTCCAACAGCTTGTAATGTGTCACGGCCGGTTTGCCGTCATCGACGACCCCAAATTTCCAGCCCGCCGAAGGATGACGGCCAATGGGTGCATCAATGGTCCCCACGATGGGATCCGGCAGGCCCTGCACCACGGCGTGATAGGTCTTCTGCACGGTGCGCTCGCGGAAGGCGTTCTTGAGTTGGGAGTAGGCGCGCTCGCTGGCGGCCACCACCATGACGCCTGAGGTCCCCACGTCGAGACGGTGGACAATACCCTTGCGTTCGGTAGGGCCGGCGTCGGCAAGCGCATAGCCTGCTGCCCGCAGCCCGCCGATGACGGTGGGCCCATCCCAACCCAACGTGGGGTGCGCAGCCACACCGACGGGCTTGCACACGCAGATGATGTCCTCGTCCGCGTAGAGGACATCCATGCCCTCCACCAGCTCTTCCTTGGGGATGAGCGGTTCCTCAGGCGCTGGCATCATGACGTCGATCCAGCCGCCAGCACTTAAGCGCTCGGACTTGCCCACGGCGGCACCATCGATTTCCACGTCTCCCGCCGCGCACAACTGGGCCACCCGGGCCCGCGAAATACCCAAGAGCTTGGCCAGGGCGGCATCCGCACGCATGCCATCGAGGCCCTCGGGCACCGGCAACCTACGACTTTCACGCATCAAGCTTCCCCCGCTTCCTGCTCTTGTGGCTTTTCTTTCATCTCAGCCCAGAACATCGCGCCAATGAAGACCACGACGCCACAGGTAATGGCCGCATCTGCAATATTGAAAACAGCGAAGCTGCCCACGGAGATGTAATCCACCACGTGCCCAAACCAAAACCCCGGCTCACGCACGAGGCGGTCGATGAAGTTGCCCAGGGCACCTCCGGCGATCATGGCCAGGCCTATCGCCTGCCACTTATCGTGAATGCGCGGGGCGGCGATGGCCACACCAATGATGAAGACCAATTGGATCGTGGTAAACAGCCACGTCGAGCCCTCCCCGCCCATAGAGAAGGCAGCGCCGGGGTTAAACAGAAGGTAGAAGCGGAACCAATCACCAAAGACCGGTAGGGCTTCACCTTCAGTGAGGATGGACAGCATCAGCGCCTTCACGGCTTGGTCGACGGCAGCCACACCGAGCACCACCGCGACCATCACTCCGATATAACTCCTTGCTTTCACCCGTTCCATTCTAAACAGGCTCATCCGGTAATTTGGAATGCGTGTTTCGTGTGAGAGCCCTAGCAGTCCTGTCCGCCACCGTCCTGGGAGTCGCCGGCGCGCTCGCCGGCTGTTCCTATTCCCAGCCGGCCAAGCCCGTCGAGGAGCCAGTGGGGCTGGCCCTCGATGCCCCGCGCGTGACCCTCCTAGAACCAGGTGACGGCGCCGGTCAGGTCCTGGCTTTTAAGGACCTCGATGCCACGCAGGAACTCACCTATGAGGTCGCCACGGGCTTCGACCAGCAGCTACGCAAGGACGGCAGCGCCGCCCCTTCACCGGAAGCTCAGGACAAGGTCACTCTTCCGCTCCAGGCCTCGGTGGAGGCTGCCACCGAGAATGTCGAAGGCCAACTTCCAGCCAGCCGCAACGCGTTCGTCACCGTCGGAAAGCCGGAGGCTGACGGCGCGGATGTCTCCTCCGCCGAGGGCTTCCAGTTTGGATGGCGCGGCACGGATACGGGCCAGATGAACTCGCTGCGCCTGGCCGCCCCGCAGGCGGCGACCGATCAGGCCCGCAGCACCGTCGAGCGCGCCATCACCAGCCTGACCTCACTGCCCATCGTCTTCCCTGATGAGGAAATCGGCCCGGGTGCGACGTGGGTGGTGGAATCGCGCGTCACTGGCGAATCCACGCTGTTGCAAACCACGACCTATACCTTGGACAAGCTGGACGGGGATATCGCTGAGCTCAGCGTGAAGATTGAGCAGCGGCCTTCCCTGGGCGCACTGTCCTTCGACGGCGCCGACGCCCCCGAAGAGCTACGTGGCAAGGAGCTGAAGGTTACGGACCACACATCGACCTCGGAGGGCTCCGTTACCGTTGATCTGACCAAGCCGCTTCCCACCGCCGGCGATGTCTCCGTGACCACCGCGATTTCTTATGGTGCGGAAGGCTCTGATCTTCGCGTGGTGCAGACCAGCGCCACCGAGATGGAGTTCACCACCGAGTAGCCTGCTTCGCGCCACACCTTCTCCTGCGCGCGAGCACCGCCAGACAGCCTCCGCACAAGGCAGCGCCCACCACCTGGCTGGCATGAGATCCAGCGAGTGGCGGGCGCTTAAGTTATGAAAACCCGGGTTTACTGGGCGGGAGCCTCAGCACCTTCTGCGGGGGCGTCGGCAGGCGCCTCAGCGCCTTCCTCGGCGCCAGCGCCTTCCGGCACGGAGTCCGCACACATCTCCGGAACCTCTTCCGGAGGGACGATGTTGGTGACCAAGACACAAGCCCAAGTCTTAGACAGCTTCCATGTACCACCCTCGTTGATGAACTCCACCTGGTCAGCGGTCTGCTGCTGGCCATCAGGGGTATTGATGTGGACGGTAGCGAGCGCGGAATCCGGCACGAGGCCAGGGATGACCGGGGCCACGACCTCGAAGGTGGCACCGGATTCGGCCTGGGACTGCGACATGACGTCGAAAAGCTCCGGCGCCGTCTCGCTGCCCTGGACCAGCTGGACCTTCTCTTCCTGCGGAAGGTTCGGGTCTGCGGCCTTGGTCAGGATCTCATTGAGCTGCTCCACGGTAGGCATCTCGGTGGAGGCCACCTGCGATGCGGAGGTTTCGCCCGAAGGCTTAGCGGCGGTGCTGTTCTCGGTGTCTGCATCCTCGGAAGACGAGCAGGCAGCCAGGGCAGTCGCGGCGCCCAGGGCCACAACGGCGGCGCTCAGCTTGAAGGATTTCACAAATACTCCTCACGTAGGGGATCGTGGTTTATCCCTTTTACTTTAGCGTCCACGACCGCCGCCCTGGGGTTCCCGCGCAGGTGCGCGCCTGTAGTAGCCTGCTGGCATGACTTTTGCACTCATCGCCACCGGTGGCACCATCGCCTGCACGACGGTCCGTGACGGATCCCTGGTCCCCACCGTCAGTGGGCAACAGCTAGCCCAATTCCTCGACGCTGAAGTCGGAACACACGACATTGAGGTGGTGGAATTCCGCGCGCTGGATTCCAGCTCGATTACTTTGGCAGACCTCGATGAGCTACTGCTGTGTGCGCGCCAGCACCTTGCGCGCCCAGAGATTGATGGCGTCCTCATCACGCACGGCACCGATTCCATGGAGGAAACCGCGCTGGCGTTATCCCTCTTCGACCTCGGTGAGGGGCCCATCGTGCTCACTGGCGCGCAGCGCGCCTTCGACCACCCGGCTGGTGATGGCCCGCGCAACCTGCGCGATTCCTATGAGCTCCTGTGTTCCGGAAAGGCCGGCGTGTGGGTGCAATTCGGCGGCAAGACCATTCCCGGACGCGGCGCGCGCAAGTGGCATACTTCGCAGCTCAACGGCTTTGAGGAGCTACCGGTGGGTGACTCCGCTCTGGCGCCGTTGCCGCTCTCCCCCATGGCGCAACACCCCGTTGAGATCATCGCCGCCTACCCGGGTGCCGGCGCCGCGCTTGTCGACGCCTCCCTCAACCACACCCATGGCCTCGTCATCGAAGCCATGGGCTCGGGGAACATGGGTGAAGAGATGGGAGCTGGGGTTGCCCGCGCGCTGCAAGCGGGCGTGCCCGTGGTGATTAGCACCCGCACGCCCTACGGAACTACCAAGCTGGCCTATGGCGGCGCAGGTGGCGGTGCCACCTTGGGCGAGATGGGTGCGGTAGCCTCCGGTGGATTCCGAGCCGGCCAAGCCCGCATTATGCTCGCCGCGGCACTCGCTACCGACACACCGGTGGCAGAGATGTTTAGCACTGCCCCCTCCGCCACTGCTTATACCGCGGGCTAGCTATCCTCGCGTGGCGGTTCCTCCCCAGCGGTGTCAATCTCGGGCCCATCGGCCTCGGTGGCGTCGCCTGGCAGCGCCCCCTCCCAGGCCAGTGAGTCCAATGGATCGGCCGGGTGGAGATCTTCATCCTCAGCCGCAAAAGAGCGCACAAACCCCGGGCCCGTAGCGCGAGTTTCAAAGCGCACGCTGACCACCCCATGGCCGGCGCCTTGAATCCAGCCGTGTCCAAACTCGGGGTGGTGGACGTCCTGCGTAGCGTGCCAGCGGCGCATCGAATCCGATCCCGCTTCTCCCAGCGTTTCCGACTCTGCTCTGGGCTCCGTCTCCGTTTCCGGCGCGCCGGGCAGGTGGTCGCTGACGCCAGTCTCGTAATCCGTATCCGGAGCTGGACGCACGACCTCGCGGTCGAGCTCAGGAAATAGCACGTCTTGGCGGGCCTCCTCCAAACCCGAGTAGCTCACCCCGACCAGCCTGATGGGCCCGAGCTCCTCCGGGTAGCGCGCCAAGCTCAAGGCCTTAGCCTCGAGGACCTTCAGGTCATCCGTGGCATAGGGCAGCGTGGCCGAGCGGGATTCGATGTGGAAATCCGCCATCCGCAACTTCACCGTCACCGTGCGCGCGCCGCGGCCGTCCTTGAGCAGGCGGGAATGCGCGCCCTGCGCCGCGCGGATTAGTGCCGCATCCACCTCCGCCGCCGTGCGCAGGTCCGTGGGGTAGGTGAACTCGGTGGAGATTTGTTTAGCAATCGCGCGCGGGGCGACCGGACGCTCATCAATCCCTTGGGCGAGCTTCCACAGCTGCACGCCCACCACGTTGCCCAGTGAGATCTCGACTTCCTTGCGGCTCATCGCCGCCAGCTGTCCGATAGTCTCCACGCCAATGGCTGCTAGCTTCTGCTGGGTGACTGGGCCCGCTCCCCAGAGCTTGCCCACCGGCAGCGGGTGGATGAGCTCATCGAAGCGCTCCTGGGGCACGATGAAAGTCCCGTCCGGTTTGGCCTCCCCTGACGCAATCTTCGCGCTTTGCTTGCCTGCACCGGCGCCGATGGAGCTGGGAAGGCCCGTCTCAGCTCGAATCACTCGGCGCAGATTCTCCGACCACTCACGGACTTCGGCGGGCGTGGCTCCGGCGAGTGCGGCCGGTTCCATGAAGGCCTCGTCGATGGAGAGCTGTTCGATGACCCCCGCATGCTGCGCAATAATTCCAAATACCCGGCGCGAGGCCGCCACATACACCGCCCGGCGCGGCTGCACCACCACGGCTTTATAGCCCACGAGCTGCTGCGCGCGGAACATGGGCATTGCGGAATGAGCTCCATATGCGCGGGCTTCATAAGAGGCACCGGCGACGACGCCGCGTCCGCTCGTTCCACCCACCAACACAGGCCGGCCGCGCAAGGTAGGGCGGGTGAGCTGCTCCACCGACGCAAAGAACGCGTCCATGTCGATGTGAAGAACCCAGCGCTGCATGTGCTCCAGTTTAAACACCGCATGTCCGTCACCCATTATTCATGTTTCTTTACCACCTTCGTAACTTCAACGCCCCCATCCGCTTACTTTATCGCCCTAACCTTTTCCGCCGTGACTTCTCAACTCTCGCCCCAACCACCTGCCTCCCAGGCCCACGTGGTCGTTACCGGCATTAAGCGCGAGTTCGCGGACAACACTGGTCTCCATGCCACTGACCTCGCCATTAACACCGGCGAGTTCATCTCCATTCTCGGCCCCTCCGGTTGCGGTAAGTCCACGCTTCTGCGCTGCATCGCAGGCCTCGAAACCCCCGATGCTGGCACCATCACCTTCTCCGATAAAGAAGTGTTCGGCCCACACACGAACGTTCCCGTTAATAAGCGCAACCTGTCCATGGTGTTTCAAGATCTGGCGCTGTGGCCGCACATGACTGTGGAGAAGAACATCGAGTTTCCCCTCACCACCGCGGGTAACAAGTTGTCTTCTGTGGAACGCACAGAACGTGTGCGCGCGTGCATGGACATGGTCGGAGTTACCCCGAAGGCACAAGCTCGCCCTAATCAACTCTCCGGTGGCCAGCAGCAGCGCGTAGCCATCGCCCGCGCGCTTGTGTCCAACCCGCAGTTGCTCCTAATGGATGAGCCACTCTCTGCGCTCGATGCTGCCCTGCGTGTTCAGATACGTGCCGAGCTCACTGCCTTGGTCCACGACTTAGGACTCACGGTCATCTACGTCACCCACGATCAATCCGAGGCTCTGTCCATGTCGGACCGCGTCGTCGTCATGAAGGACGGCGTCATCGAACAGTTCGCCGATCCTGTCACCCTCTACGACTCCCCTGCCACCCCCTTCGTCGGTGGCTTCGTGGGTACTATGAACCGCCGCGCTGGGCTTCCCGACGTCCGCCCGGAAAACCTCACCGTCCTTGACGCGGAGGAAGACATCGGGTCTTTCCCGCACCACGTGGACGGAATCGTCCGCACCGCTCAGTACATCGGCGGACGCTACGAGCTGCACTGCGATGTCGAAGGCGCTGACGAGCCTTGGGTGGCTTACAGCCGCTCTCGAGTCGATCGTGGTTCGACGGTACGTCTTGCGTACTAGTCACATCCGTTTTCTACTTTAAGGATTCTCCATGCTGTATAAGAAACTTTCTCTCGCCCTCGCTGCCGCCGCTGCTTCTGCCCTGGCTCTGACTGGCTGCGGTTCTGTTGATTCCGCTGACTCCACCGACGCATCCTCCGCCGACAACACCGGTGCTGAAACCAGCGCCGAGGCCTGGGAAGCCCCGGAGGGACTGTCCGGCGAGCTGGACTACTACTCCGCGAACCCGCAGGGCCTTACCGACGCCCTCGTCGAAGCCTTCGAGGAAAAGACCGATGTCAAGGTCAACGTCTTCGCCGACACCACCGGCAAGATCACCGCCAAGCTCAAGGCGGAAGAGGCTAACCCGCAGGCAGACGTGGTCTACTTGGCTTCTTGGTCCGCTGCTTCCAAGCAGGACAAGGCCGGCGCTCTGGCGGAGTACACCCCGGAAGGTGCTGACAAGATCACTTCCAGCTGGGTATCCAAGAACGGCACATTCACCGGCCGCGATGGCTCCGCCTTGGCACTGGTGACCAACACCAACGTGGTGGACTCCGCTCCTCAGGACTGGGAGGACCTCGCTGACGAAAAATACAAGGATCAGGTCATTATGCCGGATCCGCGCGAGTCCGGCACCGCCGCTGACCTCATTGCCGCCATGGTGGATCAGTGGGGCGAGGACAAGACCTGGGAGCTCTTTGACAAACTCTTCGACAACGGCATGATTGTCCAGGGCGCTAACGGTCCGGCCCTGGACCAGGTCACCTCCGGTTCTCGAGGCATCGTCATGGGTGGTGTGGACTACTCCGCATACTCCGCTCAGGCCAAGGGAGAGCCGCTTGAGGTTGTTATCCCCTCCTCCGGCACTACCGTCACCCCGCGACCGGTCATGATCCTCAAGACCACCGACAACAAGGACGCTGCCGAAGCTTTTGTCGACTTCATGTTCTCCGATGAAGCACAGGAGATTTCTGCTTCCAAGAACATGATCCCGGCCAACACCGAGCTCACCCCGAAGAACGGCCCGAAGCTGGAGGAGATTGAAACCCTCAACGAGGATCTCGATGGCATCGCCTCCTCCTCCAAGGACATCAAGGAAAAGTTCGCTGAGCGCTACCTGAAGTAGCCTCTACTATCTCACCACGGAGCAACCCCACCTTATGAGCACCACCACCCGCAGCCCTCAGCGCACTCTCGGCATTTATGCAGTACTCTTCGTGCTGCTCGTGCTTGTCGCTGCGCCGTTGGCATCGGTGCTCATCAGCGCTGTGGTGGGGTACCGCGATGAGCCTTCTTCTCTCCACAAGATTGTGGAGCCGGGCATGGGAGAGGTGCTACTCAATACGGTCGTCCTCTCCCTCCTCGTGGTGGTCTTTTCTACTCTGTTCGCCGCCCCGCTAGCTTTCCTGCGCGCGTGGACGTCTTTTTCTAAGGCGAACTGGATAGAAATCGCCATCATGATTCCTTTCATGACCCCGCCTTTTGCCGCAGCAATGGCGTGGATGGATTTCACCCGCCGCGGTGGAGTCTCCGAATTGCTCTTCGGGCATACCGTCGGCAAGCTCGCGCATGACGCCATTTACTCGGTTCCTGGCATGGCTTTCATCATGGCGTGCGAGCTCTTCCCCTTCCTCTATCTCATCCTGCGCAACTGTCTGACCTCAATTCCTGCATCCTCTCTGGAAATGGCTCAAGTCGCAGGCGCCAGCCGGTGGCAACAGATTAGTCGCATCATCCTCCCCACCGTCGTGGGCCCCTATTCACTGGGCGCACTGATCATTTTCATCAAGGCTGCCGGCGAGTTCGGCACCCCAGTTACCTTGGGAAACGCCATCGGTTTCACGGTCCTCGTCTCCTCCATCTACCAAGACGTCACCATCGACCCGTTGAGTTTCTCCGATGCAGCAGCCTCCTCATCGGTGTTGTTTGCACTTGGTGTGGGCGCATGGGCATTCCAGCAATGGGTCTCGCGGCGCGACCTTACCGGTGGTGGACGAGTATCCCGCCAAGTCTCGCTCCGCATCGGCACCGCAGGCAAGGTCCTTGGCAGCTTAGTTGCTTTCCTCATCATCGCCTGCTCGGTGCTCATCCCGTATATTTCCATCACCCTGGCAGCCATGACCATTCTGCGATCCGCGCCCCCAACGCCTCAAAACCTCACCTTCGACTATTTCGCCATCGTCCTGCAGATGCCTTCCGCTCAAGAAGCTTTGCTGCGTTCCATCGCCCTCGGTGCAATTGGCGCCACAACGGCGGTCATCCTCGGCATCGCGGTCACCTTGCTCACCCAGCGAACCAGGCAGATCAGCGCCCGTGTTGTCGACTTCCTTGCTGTAGCACCGGATACCGTCCCCGGAATCGTTCTCGCCATTGGCTTCATTCTCCTATGGAACGCTCCCTGGCTGCCATGGACACCTTATGGCTCCATGATCATCCTCGTCATGGCTTTTACTGTTCTCTTCCTGCCGATGGCGGTGCAGAACATCAAGACCTCCGCTGGCGCGGTTTCCCCTTCGGTCTACGAGGCAGCCGCCGTGTCCGGTGCCTCCGCCTCCCACACGTTGCGCAGCATCACCTTGCCGCTGCTTGCCCCGGGTATCTTTGCCGGTTGGCTGCTGGCGTTCTTTGTGGGCTTCCGCGAGCTCGTCATGTCCTCCCTGATCCGCCCGAGCCAGCTCAATCTCCTTGCGCCGTGGATCATGAACCAATTTGACCAGGGCCACCGCGCTGAAGCCATGGCTATGACGCTCATCGGTGTAGGAACCTCCACTGTCGTGCTAGTCCTAATCACTTGGTGGCAAGGAAGGAGGGCGCGTGGCTAGTATCCTCATTTTCGCGGACCTTCACCTTGGCCGCCCCGACGCGCCAGGCATGGGGTGGGTGCTAAACGTACTGGAGGTCACGACTGCGGATGCATGTATCTGCCTCGGTGACATCATTGACCGCAAAGCCGACGCAGCCACCTACGTACCCCAAGCACAGAAAGTCATGGCTCGCGCATGCGAGCTTTTCAGCGACGTCCATTTCATCTCCGGGAATCACGACGTCCACCACGAACTCAGTCTCTCTTCGCCTGTAACGGTTCATTCCGCCGACGTTCACTCCTTTCACTGCGCCGGCGCTACCGTTGTCACCGCCGCGGTAGCTGCCGATCCCGATCCCCGCACACTCACCTTTCCAACGCGCCAGAGCAACGAGCCGCATCTGGGATTACTGCACTCATCAGTGACCGGTGAATTCTCTAAAGGCATATGCTTGCCCACGACACCCGAACAGCTACAGGCCTGTGGCTTCGACGCATGGATTCTTGGCCACGTCCACACTCCACAAGTGCTTCAGGACAATCCCTTTATCGGTTGGGTCGGTATGGGAGAGGCAGTGCTTTACGACGTCCCCACTTCCTCCCTCACTCGCCTCTAACACATCTCCTACCTGACCACACGCGCCGCTCAGAGAACTAGCTCTCACTTGCCCACCGCGTGATCAATGTCTCACGAATTGGCGTTTGCGCTAGACCGAGAGCACCGCATGCATGCATCATGTATACATGCAAAAAGACAAGGTACCCGCCGCGGAACGGGCCTACGATCACCTCAAGCGCCGCATCATCGATGACGACATCGATGACTCGGAGATGCTCTCCGAAGCCGCCCTTGCCGCCGAGCTGGGAATGAGTAGAACCCCGGTGCGCGAGGCTTTCCTCCGTTTGGAGGTGGAGGGCTTCTTGAAGCTCTATCCCAAGCGCGGTGCGCTGGTCGTACCGATTAGCCCCCGCGAAATCCGTGAGGTCTACGAGGCGCGCCTCCTCGTGGATGAGAACTCTGCCCGCCATATTTGCGGACTGTCCGCAGAGGAGCGCGGTCTCATCGCCGATGTCCTCGTCGCCACCATCGATGAGCAAAAGGCCGCCCTCGACGCTGGCGATCTGGGCTCCTATACCCAACTGGATGCGAAGTTCCACCAAACCATCATGGACAACGGCGGCAACCGCCTCCTCGCCCACCTCGGCCACACCTTGCGCGAGCGCCAACAGCGATTTACCGCAACTGCCATCGGCCGCAGCGTCGAGAAGGCACGCGGCTTCGTGGCCCAGCACGCCTTGCTTGCCGACGCCCTCCGCACCGGCGACATCGACACCTACCTGACCGAACTCCATTCCCACCTCAACTCCTCAAGGAAGCAACTGTGACTGTCTCTGCGCATTCGAACCCGCTTGTCGAGGCGCCTACTCCCCAACCCGACGCCCCCACAGACGCCGACACCACCGAAAGCACTGAAAGCGCTGCCTCCCCAGGCTCGCCCAGCCGCTCCGCCGAAGCGCCGCTGCCTAAGCGCGCGTGGTTCCCCGTCGCCGGTGCCATGATCGCGGTTGCTTGGGGCGGAAATGAATTCACCCCGCTGCTGGTGATGTACCGCGAGACCTCGAATTTTTCCCAGGTGACGGTCAACGGGCTCTTAGCCGCCTACGTGGTTGGCATCATCCCCGCACTGCTCATCGGCGGCCCGCTGTCCGATCTGCTTGGCCGCCGCCCACTGTTGCTCCCCGCAGCACCACTGTCCTTGGCAGGCTCTTTCTTGCTGTCCATCGCCCCCAACGAACCACTCATCATCGCGTTGGGACGCGTCTTGTGCGGTATGGCATTAGGCCTAGTCATGGCGGTGGGTTCAACGTGGATTACGGAGCTCATCACGAGCGCCGGCGGCGACCCAGCGTCCGGCGCTCGTAAGGCTTCGTTGTGTTTGACCGCCGGCTTCCTCGTCGGCGCGGGTATCGCTTCGGTGCTGGCCCAGTGGGGGCCATGGCCGACTCACACGGCCTATATCCTCCACATGCTGCTCACGCTGTTGACTGCCGCGTGGATCCTGCATACGCCTGAGACCCGCCAGCCCAGCCGAGGCGATGTCAAGACCACCATCCTGGAGCTCAGGGTGCGTGACATGCTGGAGATGCTCCACATCCCCGCCGCTGCGCACAAGCGTTTCCTGCGTGTCGTCGTGCCCGTGGCCCCCTGGGTCTTTGGCTGCGCGGGAGCGGCCTATGCGCTCCTTCCACAGCTGCTATCCGAATCCGCTGGAAACGCCCCCATCGCTTTCTCCGGCCTGATGACCGTCATCACCCTGGGCTGCGGCGTGGCCGTCCAGATGCTGGGCCGCCTGGTTGATACCCACAAGTCCGCGCGAGCCTCGGCCCTGTCGATGTTCGTCATCACCGTCGGCGCAATCCTCGGGGCGTTTGCTGCTCACTCGCTGTCCCTGCCGCTCGGCATCGCAGCCGCCGCCACAATGGGCGCGGGATACGGTTTGGCGCTGGTCGCTGGATTGTCCGAGGTCCAGCGCATCGCGGGCGAGCGAGAGCTCGCCGGCTTGACCGCCGTGTACTACTCCATTTCTTACACTGGCTTCTTCATCCCGATGGCCTTTAGCGCGCTTGCGCCCTATATCGGCTTCACGGCGTTGTTCAGCATCGGCAGCTTCTTGGCGCTGGTGTGCCTCATCAACGTCATCCTTGCGTGGCGCGCACACCTGCCCGGAACCCGCCGCTAGCGCACACACCCCGTCATCGCGGCCCCCTCCGGGCCGCCCCTGCGCCACCAGTGCACAGATGCTCAAAGCTCCGCCTCCCCACTCGAGGGAAGCGGAGCTTTTCGCTGCGGATTTAGGCCTTGGCCACGGTAGCCGTCACGCCCTTGAGGACATCATGGATGTTCTGTCCATCGCTTGGCTCGAGAGCCTGGGTCGTCACAGTGAAGTCGACAGCAAGCACCTCCGCCGCGATGTGTTCGCGGTGGTGATGAGCCCACTCTTCCTTCTCCGCGGGAACGGAGAGAACCACGGTGATGCGGTCAGTCACCACGAAATCCTCGGCCTTACGCGCATCCTGCAAACCGCGGATGACGTCCGCAGCCCAGCCCTCTGCCTCGAGCTCCTCCGTCACCTCGGTATCCACGGCGACAAGGCCATCGAGCCCTTCCACGCGAGCCGTCGACTTCGCATTCGCCGCCTTGAGGCGCTCGGTGTACTCGTCCGGGGATAGGCGGATATCGCCGTCGACCACAACGTCCTCGCCCTCGCGCACGTAGTTGCCCGCCTTGAGGTTCTTGATAGCTCGCTGAACATCCTTGCCCAAGCGCGGACCGGCTACCTTGGCGTTGCACACGACCTCGAAGGTGCCCACCGCGTCGACATCGTCGGTAAGCTCAACGTCCTTAACGTTGACCTCATCCCGGATGATGTCCTTGAAATCCGCCAGGCGCGCCGAATCCTTCATCGCCACCGTCAGCTTCGGCAGCGGCAGGCGGTTGCGCAGCTTGTTGGACTTACGCACCGAGGACGCCGCGGAGGCCACCGCGCGGGTGGCATCCATGGCGGCCACGAGGGCATCGTCAGCCGGGTAATCCTCGGCCTTCGGGTAGGAAGCCAAATGCACGGAGCGCTCACCGGTCAGGCCACGGTAGATGACCTCAGCCACGTGCGGCAGCAGCGGCGCGACCACGCGGGAGACCGTCTCCAGGACCGTGTAGAGCGTGTTGAAGGCCTCCGGATGGGCTTCCTCGCCCTCCCAGAAACGGTCACGGGAGCGGCGCACGTACCAGTTGGTCAGCGCGTCCGCGAAGAGGCGGACCTCCTCGGTTGCCGTAGCAATATCGGTATTCGCCAGCGCATCATTCGTGTTCTTTACCAAGTCATGCGTCTTGGCCAAGATGTAGCGGTCCAGAACGTTGGTGGAGCTGACATCGAACGTCGCGTCCTGGGAAGCGTAGAGCTGCAGGAAGGTGTAGGCATTCCAGATCGGCAGGATGGCCTGGCGCACGCCCTCACGGATGCCCTGTTCGGTGACGATGAGGTTGCCACCGCGCAAGATCGGCGAGGACATGAGGAACCAGCGCATCGCATCCGAGCCATCGCGGTCGAAGACCTCGTTGACGTTCGGGTAATTGCCCTTGGACTTGGACATCTTCAGTCCGTCATTGCCCAGAACGATGCCGTGGGCCACAACCTTCTTGTAGGCCGGGCGGTCAAAGAGCGCGGTGGACAGCGCATGCATGACGTAGAACCAGCCGCGGGTCTGACCGGAGTACTCCACGATGAAATCAGACGGCGAGTGGGTCTCAAACCACTCCTTGTTCTCAAACGGGTAATGCTTCTGCGCAAACGGCATCGAGCCGGACTCAAACCAGCAGTCCAACACGTCCGGCACGCGGCGCATCGTGGACTTGCCCGTCGGATCATCCGGGTTCGGGCGAGTCAGTTCATCGATGTGCGGGCGGTGCAGGCTGGTCGGGCGCACGCCAAAGTCACGCTCCAGCTCATCCAGGGAGCCGTAGACATCCACGCGCGGGTACTCCGGGTCATCGGAGATCCACGCCGGGATCGGAGCGCCCCAGTAGCGGGTACGAGAGATGTTCCAATCGCGAGCGCCCTCCAGCCACTTGCCGAACTGGCCGTCACGGATGTGCTCCGGCAGCCACTCGATCTCGTTGTGGTTGAGCTCCACCATGCGGTCGCGGAACTCGGTCACCTTGACGAACCATGCAGGCAGCGCCATGTAGATGAGCGGTTCGCCGGAGCGCCAGGAGTGCGGGTAGGAGTGCTCGATGGTCACGTGGCGCACCACGCGGCCAGCTTCCTTCAGGTCCTTGATGATGCCCTTGTTAGCGTCGAAGACCAGCTGGCCCTCGTAAGGTGGCACCTGCGAGGTGAACTTGCCATCCTCATCCACCGGAATGACCAGGCCCACACCGTACTTCTGGCAGGTGAGCATATCGTCCTCACCGAAGGCCGGAGCCTGGTGGACCACACCGGTACCGTCCTCAGTGGTGACGTAATCTGCGAGCAGCAGCTGGTAGGCATTCTCGACATCCGGGAAGAAATCGAAGATGGGCTGGTACTTAAAGCCCTCGAGCTCAGCGCCCTTGAACGTTTTGAGAACTTCCGCCTCACCCAGCTCCTTGGCCAGGGTGCCGGTGAGCGCTTCGGCCATGATGAAGGTGCGGCCAGCAAAGTCGCCCTCGGTGGCCTTGAACAGGACGTAGTCGACCTCCGGGTGGACCGCCAAAGCCAGGTTGGACGGCAGGGTCCACGGGGTGGTGGTCCAGGCGAGGAAGGAGGCGTCGGCAAGCTCGGCGTTATCCGCCAACGTCTTCTCCGCCGCGCTTCCCTCCACAGCGCCCGCTACCGGGAAGGTCACCGTCAGGGTCGGATCCTGACGCATCTTGTAGGAATCATCCAGGCGCGTCTCCTGGTTCGACAGCGAGGTGTGCTCAGCCCAGGAGTACGGCAGAACCCTAAAGCCCTGGTAGATCAGGTCCTTGTCATAGAGCTCCTTAAACGCCCACATCACGGACTCCATGTAGTTCAAGTCCATGGTCTTGTAGCCGTTTTCAAAGTCCACCCAGCGAGCCTGGCGGTTGACGTACTCTTCCCATTCATCGGTGTACTCGAGCACAGACTTGGCGCAGTACTCGTTGAACTTCTCCAGGCCCATCTCCTCGATCTGGGCCTTGTCGGTGATGCCGAGCTGCTTTTCTGCCTCCAGCTCCGCTGGCAGACCGTGGGTGTCCCAGCCGAAGACGCGCGGAACGTGGTTGCCGGCCATAGTGCGGTAGCGCGGGACGATGTCCTTGACGTAACCGGTCAACAGGTGGCCGTAGTGCGGCAGACCGTTGGCAAAGGGAGGGCCATCATAAAAGACGTACTCGGGGCAGCCCTCGGTTTGCTCGAGGCTGGCCTTAAAGGTGTCGTCGGCCTTCCAGTACTTCTGGACTTCCTGCTCCATATCGGGGAAACGGGAAGACCCAGCAGTCATATCAACTTTGGGATAAACGCTGCCGACGTTCGCGGGGTTGCTACTCATCTAAAAATTCCTTCACTCGTTCGCTGTGGCGGGGACGCGCCTTACGGCTCGCGGTACCACCCCGCTTGGGCGCCGAGGCGCCCCGCTTCGTTGATGTGAAGGAGATGACGGTCCCTACCCGCCCGGTTCTAATAATGCTCTGCTAAGCGCGAAGCACGTTCTTCCGGAATGCTCCCCGGTGATAGCCGGCTCACTGCATACGCCTAAAAGTATAGCGAGCCGGTCAAGTTTTCACAGGCGCAGGTTCCCGAAAGCCCCAAAATAGAAACGACAGTACATGAATGAGGTACCTGGGATAAGGTTTTCCACAGGAACATTTTTTCTAATGCGAGCAGGTCATAAGGTGTTTTAAGCTCCACTGTCATGAGCGCACTGCAGACTTTCCTTAACGCACTCGGGGCCGGCATCGATGTCGTCGCCGAGTGCGAAGGCATGTCTGAAGCAGACCTCATCGCCGCCGGTTCCCCAGACAAAACCGCCGCGGAGTTGGTGCGGCTGCATACGAGCTTCTTTGGCAAAACCGCCATGACGCGGATGCAACGCGACGCAGTGAAGGCAGCGCGCCAACGCAAGCATTCTTTGCCTACCTTGGAGGTCATCGACCGCTATGCCCGGAAAGCCAAAACACAAGCGTTGGGCTGGAAACTACGCCTAGAACTCTGCCGAACGAGCGCTGACACCCTCGCCATGGAGGCACTGGCGAAAAAGAAGCTCAAGGAGCACGCGGTTCTCCCCACGCCGAAGGAGGGCGTGACTGTCTACCGCCGCCGCAATGCACCGTGGACGATGGCGATCACGGGCCCCTCGCAACTGATTGCAGAGCTTAACGACGCCGTCGACCCAGCACGCCCCCTCGAGTCCATCCGCGAGGCCTTCTTCACAGGCGCTGCTCCGCGCCGCGGCTTGCAGACCAATATCCTTGTGCCGCTGGATGCAATGACGAAAATTCTCGACGGTGACGGCGAAGAAATCACCCTCCAGATGACCAATGGCGCCACGATGACCGGCGCGGAGTACCTCAACAAGGTCATCGCCGGTGAGATCGATAAAGACGGCGCGCTCGCGACTCTTTTCCATCCCTATCACGGGCCGGTCAACCTCTACTACGAGGAGCGCTCCGCCAGCATCAAGCAACGCATCATGGCCATGGCCGAGTTCCCAGTCTGTGCTTGGGATGACTGCCTGAAGCCGGCCGATGAATGTCAAGTTCATCACCTCATCGCGTGGAAGAACGGCGGGTACACCAACCAGGAAAACTTGGTGATGCTCTGCCCGTATCACAATGGGGTGAACCAGGACGATCCGAATGCGCCGCCGGGTCGCGGCCGCATGGCTCGGATCAGGGGTAAAGCGAAAAGAACGAACGGCCCTCCTCCGCCGCCCACGCCGCTGCAAGCGCCACCCGGGATATTCACAAACCCCGCGGAACGAGACGACTAGCGGCTTCACAAAAGTAGCCCTCCACCCAGAATTACCACTGGGCCGAGGGCTACTCGTCGTGCCTTAGCTGCGCGCATTACAGATTTTCGGCGAGACCGAGCTACTCGTCGTGCTTGCGGCGGAGTTTAATCACGGTGTCTGCGATGAACAGAACAATGCCCACCCCGGCGGAAGCGAAGAGCACGTACAAGGACCACTCAGCAGCGGTGAGGATGTAGTTCACGAACGCCAAGAAAGCAACAAAGGCCAGAAGCAATGCGCCGATGAGCATGTGCGTTCTCCTTTCCCACCAATGACGAAGAGCTCTGTGCTTACAAAGAATGTATACCTACGGACGTATACCTACAGAAAAGAATAACGGCGCCCCCGCAGGGACGCCGCTCATTCAGAGATTAATCGTTGGACTTTCCGGCCTCACCGTTGGGGGCAGCGGTGCCGCGGGACTCCAACTCCTCAAGCTGGGACTGCAGCAGCGTCTTGAGGCGGGTACGGTACTCGCGCTCGAAGGTGCGCAGCTCGGAGATGCGGGCCTCCAGAGCGGTCTGCTGCTGCTTGACCGTGTTCATGACCTCGGTGTGCTTCTTCTCAGCATCTGCCTGCAGGGCAGCTGCCTTCTCCTCAGCCTGGCGAATCTGTGCCTCCGCGCGGGACGTAGCGTCGGCCTCAGTCTGCTTTGCCTTGTTTTCGGCGTCAGCCACCAGCTTCTTGGAGCGGGTATCGGCTTCCTGCAGCTGCGCGTCGTAGCGCTTCTGGGCGTCAGCAAGCTGGGCCTTGGAGTGAGAGTCAGCGTCGGCAAGCTGCTTCTCTGCGGCCGTGCGGGCCTCCGCCAGCATGGACTCGGAATCGGCCTTGGCCTCGTTGGTAAGGCGGTCTGCCATCTCCTGCGCCAGGCCCAGAACGCGGGCTGCCTGCATATGAGTGTCCGGGGTAGCGAGGCCCTGTGCAGTGGACTGTGCAGCACCTGCACCTGCTACGGCGGCAGCGGAAGATGCGGTGGTGGAGGTTGCGGAGTTCTTCTTTGCGGACTCCAGCTCCTTCTTGGTGCTCTCCAGTTCCTTCTTGGAGGCCTCGAGCTCACGCTTGGCAGCAGCAGCTTCCTCGCGAGCAGCCTTGAGCTCTGCGGAATTGTCCTGCGCCTGAGCGGCCTTCGCCTGTTCCTGGGCGCGCTTGGTTTCTTCCTTGGCCTTGGCAATCTCGTTCTTGGAGTCAGCCAGCTTTGCCTCGTACTCAGCGCGAAGCTTGGATTCGACGTCCTTGCGCACAGCGGCCTCGTCGACCTTAGCGGCAGCGGCACCGCCGGCAGCGCCGGCCGGAGCCTGAGACTTCAGCTCCTCAACCTGGGCGTGGAGATCATCGTTCTCATCCTGCAGCTGAGCAAGAGCATCCTCAACGAGATCGAGGAACTGATCGACCTCGTCCTCGTTGTAGCCACGCTTGCCAATTGGCGGCTTGCTGAAAGCGACGTTGTGTACATCAGCTGGTGACAGTGGCATTGACTTCTCTTCCCCTTACGAATCGGTCAAACCTCTAGAGGGTCCAGAGGCCGGGTACATATGCGGTTAATAATACGGATTGTGGTAACTCATTGTATCCGAATCAACACATTATCTAACGCTGGCACGAGTCTCAACGTTAACAGGAGGGTTTAATACACCCGTTAGTTACACCGCAAGTCCGTTGGTACCGAAAAATAGCCACGCAATAAGTTGCGAAAGAACGGACAAAAGCAGGAACAAAACAATGATGGAAACATCGAGCGCGATGCCGCCCAATTGCAGCGGCGGAATCACCTTTCGCAGCGCTTTGACCGGCGGATCGGTGACCACGAAAAGCACCTCAGCAACCATCATGAACCAGCGGGGCGGGTTGAATTGGCGCGAAAAAGACTGGATCATTTCAATGACGATGCGCGCCAACAAAACCCACGAGTAAAGACTCACGGCGACGAGGAGAATTGAACCTAAAGCACTCACAATGCCTGAGCCTATCGGAATCACCCCCGCCAGCGGTACTCCCCTGCCCTAAGGTTCGCCCTCGGCGTACAGAGACAGCACCGCGGCAGCCATACCGCCGCCGAGAATGACTCTCCGATAAGGCCCCACGATGAAAACGACGAAACCGCCCCATCGCCTTCCGCCTCCCTTAAGCCAACACGGAGGAGAATAACGATGAAGCGGTTAAAGCCTGACGTCTCTAGCGCAGGTGTGCTGCTCGCTCCAGCTCCACGGTGGAGATATCAGCACCCTTCGGCACAATGGCAAAAACCTTGCGGCTGGTGTCCATGCCCTTGGTCAGGTTCTTCATGCGGCCTTCCAACGCGAAGCAGAGGCCTGCGGCAAAGTCCACGAAGCGCTTGGCGGAGCCGCGGTCGGCGTCGGTGAGTTCGAAGACCACTGCGTCACCGTCACGGAAGGGGCCACCAACCTTTGCTGCATCATCAAAGGAGACGAGGGAGAGAGCCACGATGGTCGGGACAAACTCCTCTTCCTGCTTTTCGTAGGAAGGTGCGTAGGCCGGTGCGTTGTAGCTGCGCTCGTCGGCGTAGTAGGCATCGTCGGCGTCCATGTCCATCGGGCCCAGCCCGAAGAACTCTTTAGTCCTATCAATCAGTGACATTCTGGGTCTCCCTCTGACCTAGTGTGTTCTGTTCATTTGCGGTCTTGTAATGCAGTTTTACAATGACAATTAACCTAGCGGGCGGGCTCCCATGATTCCGGTTCCGACACGCACGATATCCGTTCCAGATGCAATCGCTGCCTCCATATCGGCGCTCATGCCGGCGGACATTTTCAGGTCTCGCCCAAGCTTGGCCGCCACCTCATCCGTCAATGCCCTCACCTGGGTGAAAACCTCCGCCGGATCGCTCTCCAGCGGTGGAACCACCATGAAGCCACACAGCTGCAGGTTCTCCAGATCTTCGACCAGATCCACCAGAGCAGATACACCCTCTAGCGGGCAGCCGCCACGCGCGGTATCACCGTCGGCGGATACCTGGATATAGACCGGAAGCGTGTCCTCGCGCTGGCCGCGTTCCTGGGCAAGAGCCACGCCGCGGTCGAGTGCTCTGGCAAGTTTTTCTGAATCGAGCGAGTGAACACTATGCGCCCATCGGGCCACGTGGTTCGCCTTCTTGGTCTGAACCTGGCCAATCATGTGGAAACGCATCTCGGACAGGGCCTCCGCCTTGGCACGCGCTTCCTGCTCGCGATTTTCCGCCACATCTGTGATCCCCAACTCCGCTAGCAGCGCGATGTCTTCGGCCGGGTGAAACTTCGTCACCGGCAGCAGCTGCGGGGCGGGGCGGCCAGCGGCCTCAGCGAAACGGTGAATAGCAGCGCGGGTGCTCTCCAGGCCAGCCCTCAGCTCTTCACGGCGCACAGTATCGTTGTTCGTCATTAATCCTCCAACCAAATCACGCCGGCTTGGCGTCCGGTGACGCCCTCGCGGCGATAAGAAAAGAAATCTGTGTCCTCAATCGTGCAGCGCGGGTCCGATTCGATAGCCGTAACCCCCATCTCCATCAATTGACGAATCAGCCCAGCGCGCACGTCGACGCCCCAGGTACCCGACGACGTGCGGGTCTTGGAGCCGGGCAGATGCTTCTCGACGTCATCCGCCATCGCCTCCGGCACCTCATAGTTCCGCCCAGAAGCGGCCGGCCCCATGAGCACCTGAATCGAGGCGGGGCGAGCCCCTAACTCAACCATGGTATTGACGGTATTGCGGACGATTCCGTTGCGCGCGCCAAGGCGCCCGGCGTGGGCGGCGCCGATGACGCCCGCGGAGACGTCGACAAGCAGCACCGGCGTGCAGTCCGCCACGAGAACGCCTAGGCCCAAGCGCTTTTCGGTGGTTACCACGGCGTCGGTGGCCGGCACGGGCTCCTCGACGCCGCGGCGCTCGGCCCCCACCACCGTCACGGTGTTGGTGTGGAGCTGTTCCATCCACACGATGTCCTCTAAGCCCGTGGCTCGGCGGAGCCGCTCGCGATTGGCGGCCACTGCGGCGGGGTCATCGCCAACGTGATCGCCGAGGTTAAAAGAGTCATAAGGCGACGACGACGCCCCGCCGGCACGGCTTGTAAAAACCATGCGGACGGGGCGTCGTGCTGCGTGTGCTTCCTCGTTTACTGGCATGCACTCCAGAGTAGCTGGCTGGAACTAGCGCATGAAGGATGGCACGTCGAGATCGTCATCGCCGTCATCGTCGAAGTCACGGCCACGACGCTCCGTGGGGCGCGAGAGACGGTACTCATCATCGCCGCCGCGGCGGTAGTCCTCACCGCGGAAGCGATCCGAGGTGGTAAATAGTCCGCTCGACGGGGCCGGCTCTGCCGGCTGCTCGCGCTCGTAGGAGTGACGCGGGGCGTACTCTTCACGCTCAATGCGCTGGGAGTCAGCGCGCTGCGGTTCGGCGCGGGTGTACTCCTCGCGCGGGGCCTCGGTGCGGGGCGCGGCGGGGCTCTCAGGCTGTGCCTCAGCGCGGTTCTCGAAGAGGGAACCCGGGCGTGCAGCCGGGGTAGCCTCCGCACCATGCTGCTGCGTCTGGCCAGGCTGTGCCGGCTGGGAGGTCATGTTGGCCTGGGCATCGAAGCCGGTCGCAATGATGGTGACGCGGACTTCGTCACCGAGGTTGTCATCGATGATGGTGCCGAAGATGATGTTGGCGTCCTCGTCGGCGCGCTCCTCCACCATGGAGGCAGCGGCGTTGACTTCGTGAAGGCCCAAGTCGGAGCCACCGGCGATAGACAGCAGAACGCCCTTGGCACCCTCCATGGTCGACTCCAGCAGCGGGGAGTTAATGGCCTGCTCGGCGGCGTTGAGCGCGCGGTTATCGCCGCGGGCGAAGCCGATGCCCATGAGGGCGGAGCCGGCGTCGGACATGACGGAGCGAACGTCCGCAAAGTCGACGTTGATCATGCCCGGGATGGTGATGAGGTTGGTAATACCCTGCACACCGTTGTGCAGAACTTCGTCGGCGGCGCGGAAGGCTTCGACGATGGACAGCTCCTCGCCGCCCAGCTGCATGAGGCGATCATTCGGGATAACGATGAGGGTATCGCAGACCTCGCGCAACTCCTCAATGCCGGCCATGGCCTGACGGGTGCGGCGCGCGCCCTCGAACTTGAACGGGCGGGTAACGACACCGACGGTCAAAGCGCCCATCTTCTTCGCGATGGAGGCGACCACCGGAGCGGCGCCGGTACCGGTTCCGCCACCCTCGCCAGCCGTCACAAAGACCATGTCGGAGCCTTGGAGGGCGTCTTCGATTTCGGTCTTGTGGTCCTCCGCGGAGGTCTTACCTACCTCCGGGTTGGCACCCGCGCCGAGGCCGCGGGTGGCCTCGCGACCGATGTCGAGCTTGGTATCCGCATCGGAGAAAATCAGCGCCTGGGAATCGGTGTTGATCGCCACGAACTGGACTCCCTTGAGCCCTTCTTCGATCATGCGGTTGACAGCGTTGACACCGCCGCCGCCGACGCCGACGACCTTGATGTCCGCGAGGTTGTTGCTAGATGAGATCATACGAGGGTCTCTTGCCTTTCGAATAAGGTTTTAATGTAAACGAGGAGGCGCCCCTTTTTTCTGAGAGGCGGTTACATCCATCTTTAACGACAACGGGGTAATTTCGGCGCACATTTTGCCGCGTGTCGGTACCCTCAACCTCTACTTTAGGGTTGCTGACATGCGGTTTTCTTAACAGGCGTCCCACCCGCCCCACTCGCGACGCGCTTAGCGGCGAGTCACCAGCGACGGGTTAGAAATGTTCCAGGATTCGCCCTCGAGCTTGAGCACATCTTCGAAAGCAATGGCCTTGTTCGCGTTGTCCTCCGACGCACCCCAAAAGATGGTTTTGTCATCCTCCGTTCGGAAGGTCAGCGAATACCGGTCCTTGATCTCGAGGGTCGAGACCTTCTCCCGAATCGGCGCGGGGAGCGCAGCGACGGCGTCGACAGCCCCCTGCATCTCAGGCGAACCGGAGTCGGTGTGCCCCGTCAGCTCCACGGCCTCGGGTGGTGCTTCGTCCTCCGCGAATTCCTTGCCGTTGTTGTCCACCAAAATCGTCCTATCGCCCTCCCGCACGTAAGCTACCGCCTCGTGCTCGACAAGTTCGATGTGGACGGTTGACGGGAAGGCCCGCGACACCGTCGCGCTTTCTACCCACGGCAGGGAGGCCACACCGTGCGCAGCTTCGCGCGCATCCAGCCGCACCAAATTAGAGCCCTTCACGACGCCACTGGCCTGCTCGACCTCTTCTGCCGCGACGTGATCATTTCCCACGACCTCGAAGGATGTCACCTTCAGGATGGGAAAAAGCCACACCGCCGCGGCAGCAACCGCCACTACGAGAAGCACCGCACCTAGCGCGAGCGCCCCAGTCTTTTTAGACATTCGGTTCCTTCGGTTCCTCCGCGCCGCTCGCATTCTCTAGCGCCGACAAAATTTCACCCGCCACGTAGGTAATCGTTCCCGCGCCGATGGTGAGGACGATATCTCCGGGCTGCGCCAGGGAAATGACGTCGCCGGCAGCCTCAGAGAAATCAGGCTCGAAAATGACCGGCATGTCTTCGGGCATCTTGTCGGTGATAATGCGGGAGGTAATTCCTTCTACCGGCTTCTCGCGGGCGCCGTAGATGTCGAGGACGACGGCGGCGTCGGCAAGCGCCAAGGCCTGAGCAAACTCGGCGTCAAACTCCATGGTCCGGGAGTACAGGTGCGGCTGGAAGCAAGCGATCACGCGCGCACCCTCGCCCTCGGCGTCCGCCTTCGCGCGCGCTGCGGTGAGCACCGCAGACACCTCCGTGGGATGGTGGGCATAGTCATCGAAGACGCGGATCCCCTGGGCGCTGCCGCGGTACTCGAAGCGGCGGCGCACACCCGTAAAGTCGGTCAAGCCTGCAGCCAGTTCCGCCGGGTCTCCGCCAGCCAGCGCACCGGCCAGCAGGGCCGCCGCCGAGTTGAGCACCATGTGATGGCCTGGGACATGCAGGTCATAGGACAGCTCCTGTGGCGCCTGACCCGGCAAGGTCAGGCGAACGCGGACGTGCGCGCCGGCGGCGGAGACGGTTTCTTCTAGGATCTCCGCTGCCAGCGGCACGGAAGAATCCGCGGCTACCTCGCTGCGCGTGCCGTAGCCCAGCACCTGAATCCCGCGCTGAGCCGCCCGCTCACCCGTGGCGGCCGCATGCTCATCCTCGAGGCACACGACGAGGTAGCCGCCCTCAACCACGCGGTCGGCGAAATCATCAAAGACCCGATAGTAGCTCTCTGCCGTGCCGAAATAGTCGAGGTGATCAGGCTCGATGTTGGTGATGACTGCCACGAAGGGGCTGTAGCGCAGGAGGGAGGCATCGGATTCGTCGGCTTCTGCCACGAAGGCGTCGCCAGTGCCGCCGTGCGCGTTGGTCCCAGCTCGGTTGAGTTGCCCGCCGATGGCGAAGGAAGGATCCATCCCCGCCTGCTGGAGCGCGGTGACCGCCATAGAGGTCGTCGAGGTCTTTCCGTGCGTGCCGGCGAGCAGCACCTGACGGTGGCCTTCCATGAGCTCAGCCAGCAGGTCCGAGCGACGGATCACCGGAATCCCGGCTTCCCGTGCCGCCACCAGCTCCGGGTTGTCCTGCGGGATGGCGGCGAAGGAGGTGACGACCACCGTAGGCTTGTCCCCGGCCAGATCGAGGTTCTCAGCCGCGTGGCCGACGGCGACGTGCGCACCCATCGCGCGGAGGACGTCAACGGCCGTCGACTTCTTAACGTCCGAGCCGGTGACGACCGCGCCACGGCTAACCAGGATGCGCGCGAGGCCGGACATTCCGGAACCGCCGATGCCGACGAAGTGGACGCGGGACAGGTCCGTGGTGGCGGGGGTATCAGTCATGGTGAAAATTTCCTTCTTTAATAAACCTGTACTGTGCGCCTAGCCGCGGGTATCGGCGGCGACGCGGTGCGCGATTCGGTCAGCGATCACCGCGGCGGCATCGCCGGCGGTGCTGGCGTCAGCAGCGGCACGCATGGCCGAAAGGGCGTCGGGATGGTCAAGGATAGCGCGAACTTCGGCGACAAGGCGCCCCGGAGTAAGCTCCGCGTCCGGTATCTGGACCGCGGCTCCCGCTTCCACCAGAGCCCGGGAGTTCAACGCTTGCTCGCCGTTGCCGTGCGGCAGTGGCACATAGATAGCGGGCAGGCCGGCCGCAGACACCTCAGCCACGGTCATCGCGCCGGAGCGGCAGACCATCACATCAGCAACGGCAAGCGCGCCGGCCATGTCATCGATATAGGGCACGGCCGTGTAGTGCTCGTGCTCAGTCGGCACCGTGTTCTTTTTGCCGTAGGCATGCAGCACCTGGAAGTCTCGGCACAGGTCCTCGAGCGCTCCGGCGACGGCGGTGTTAATGCTCACCGCTCCCTGCGAACCGCCGGTAACCACGATGGTCGGGCGGCCTTCATCCAGGTTCCAGTTCTGGCGCGCAGCAGCGGCCTTCGTACCATCTGGGTCCTCGCCCAAGCCCGGGCGTACCGGAATGCCCAGGACCTCGCCCGGCATGCCAGATCCCTCTTGGGCATTGATTCCCGTGCCGCCAAGACGCACGCCCAGCTTATTAGCCATACCGGCCAAAGCATTCGTCTCGAGAACGAAGAACGGAATGCCCAAGGACTTCGCCGCCAGGTAAGCCGGCGCCGCAACGTAACCACCGGTGCCAAACACAGCGTTGGCCCCGACGTCCTTAAGCACCGCGCGAGTTTCCCGAACGGACTTGAAAATCCGCCAAGGCAGCTTCACCGCGTCAATGTTGATCTTTCGCGGAACAGGGACCGGAGTGATCATGCGGAGATCGACACCGCGCGCCGGCACGATGTCGCTTTCCAGACCCCGCGGCGTACCCAAGGCGGTGACCCGCGCCCCGTGGCGTTGGCGTAGCTCCTCCCCTACCGCAAGCGCGGGCTCAATGTGTCCGGCGGTGCCGCCACCTGCGATGACGACGGAAATCGGCGTGTCATTCATGCACTACACGCTACCAGCGCCGCACTGCGCTACCGGCGCTCGCCGCGCCGATACTCCCGCCGCCCCTCCGCGCGCGGCGCCTGCGACCGCTGAGAGCGCCCCGTCACCGCGCGCCCGAAACGTTCCTCACGGCTGCGCTCCACGTGGCGTTGGGAGCGCTCGCGGTGTGGGCGCTGGGAACGCCGAGCATCTGCGCGCTCGCGCGGGGCACGGTGCGCCCCGCCGCGCCGCTCATTGGGCGGGGTCGGCTCTGGAATGAAGAAGATACGGTCGAAGAGCGGGCGTCCAAAGTTCTGCATCGCGGACACCTGCAGCGGCTCATGGCGCGCCACATTGCACAACAGGCCCATCGAGCCAATGGTGATGACCGCAGCCGTACCACCCGCAGAAATCATCGGGAGCTGAATACCCGTCACCGGCAGCACACCGATGACGTAGCCGATGTTGATGAAGGCCTGCACGACAACACCCACCGACAGCGTGGCGGCCAGCAAGGACTGGAACTGGTCCTGCGCGCGGGTTGCGGTACGCAACCCAAAGTAGCCCAGCACGGCGAAAAGCACGATGACGAGCGCACCGCCCCAGAGGCCTAGCTCCTCACCGATGATGGCGAAGACGAAGTCGTTCTTCGCCTCTGGGAGGTAAAACCACTTGGCGCGTGATTGGCCGAGGCCAACGCCCCAGAAGCCGCCGTCGGCAAGCGAAAGAAAGCCCTGGTAAGCCTGGAAACCGGTACCTTGTGTGTCCTCAATATTGCCGCGCAGCGCATCGAAGTAGGTGTGGAAACGGTGCGAACGGAAACCACCGGCCAGGAAAACGGTGATCATGCCGATGGCACCAAAGACGCCGACGACGACGGGCACACGCCAGTTCACGCCGGCGAATACCAGGGTGAAGACCACGATAAGGGCGAAGGATACGCCCATGCCCAAGTCACCTTGGGCCACGATGAGCACGAACATGATGCCGGCGATGATGGAATACATCATGAACGGATCAGTCAAGCGCATCGAACGGTGTGTTTTATCCGCCAGCGCCGAGGCGCCATACATCCCCACGGCGACACGAGCGAACTCAGAGGGCTGGAAGGCCACGCCACCCGGCAACATGATCCACGACTGTGAACCGACCTCCGCGCGGCCGGTACCGATACCAGGCACAAGCACGAGGATAAGCAGCAGGATGGATAGCCCCAAGAACCACGGCACGAGCGCCCGCAACGTGCGCGGCGATATGCGCAGGCCGATCCAGAACACGATGAGGCCGGCGGCGACCAATACGCACTGGCGCAAGGCTGCCGACCACGGGCTATCGGTCTCCGACAGGGACGTCGCCATCGACGAAGAGAAGGCCATGAGCACGCCGATGCCGATGAGGGAGAAGATCGCGATGCGCAGCATCAGGTAGTCAAACCCCGGGTAGGCGCGCAGGCGCTCGCGGAGATCACGCAGGCGGTGGCCCAGCGTGCGGTGTGGCTTCTGGGTGCTGGTGGCAGTCACGGCTTCTGGGTGCTCCTAGCTAGCGGGCGAGGCGGCGGGCAGCGGCGGCAAACATGTCGCCGCGTTGGCTCATTCCGGTGTACATGTCCAACGATGCCGCAGCGGGCGCCAAAAGTACGGTATCGCCGGCTTCGGCGTGTTGCACGGCGGCGCTCACGGCCTGGTCCATAGCGATCTGCGGGTCATGACTGTCCACGATGACGAGAGGCACGTGGGGTGCCGCCTTGACCAGGGCCTGGGCCAGCACGTGCTTGTCGACGCCCACCAGAACCGCCGCCTTCAGCCGCGCGGCGTGGGTACGCAGGAGGTCCGAGACATCTGCGCCTTTGAGCTGACCACCGGCGACCCACACCACGGAGTCAAGACCACGCATGGCCACCTCCGCGGCGTGCGGATTCGTCGCCTTGGAATTGTCGATGTAGGTCACGCCACCATGACGGTGGACAACCTCACCGCGGTGCCCGGCCACCACGTAGGCGTCGAGGCCCTCTGCGATGGACTCGGGGCTGGCGCCGGCAAGCGCGGCAACCGCCGCGGCAGCAGCGGCATCCAGCACCCCAGCAAGACCTGCGGGCTGGATGGTGGTGACATCCTCCACCACGGCCGCGTGCAGTCCGGCGACCTCATTGACCACGAGGCTGCCGGCGCTCACGCCGACTTCGCCCGGGGCGGGCTCGGCGTGGGTAAAGGCGGTGGCGCCGGATAGAGAGGCTGCAAGCGCTCGAACGTGCTCGTCGTCCTTTCCATAAACGGCGTGCGTGCCGCGCAAGATCTTCGCCTTATCCGCCGCGTAGGCCTCGAAGGAGCCGTGCCAATCGAGGTGGTCATCGGCGAGGTTGAGCAGCGCTCCCACATCCGGGCGCAGCTGGGAGGCCCAGTGCAGCTGGAACGAGGACAGTTCCGCGACGAGGATATCCACGCGGGGCTCGGCGGCCAAGGCATCAAAAGACGAGACCCCGATGTTGCCTACAGCCTGCGCGCGCTGGCCGGATCGCTGCTCGTCAGCGGACATGATGGCAGCGAGCATCCCCGTCGTTGTGGTCTTGCCGTTGGTACCTGTGATCGCGAGCCAGCGGCGGGAGGGCCCAAATACCTCTGCCTGGTCAAGGCGGTAGGCCAGCTCCACGTCACCGATGACCTCAAGGCCGCGGGAAGCTGCGGCGGCGAGCAACGGCGAATCCGGGCGCCACCCCGGCGAGGTCACGACGAGGGAGTATTCCGACAGGTCTACCGCTGCTGTATCCACGGTGGCAACGCCGAGCTCGGCGGCGAGGCGAGCGCGGGATTCCTGGTTTCCATCAGCCACCGTGACGTCCACGCCTAGGTGGTCCAGGACCGCAGCACAGCCGCGGCCGGAAACGCCGGCACCGGCGATGAGGACCCGGCCAGAGAGGAAGTCGGGGCGCGTCATGCGCCGACACCTATACCTGTGGAGGTCAGCCATTCACCGTAGAAGATGGCCACGCCGGCCATCGCCGCCATCGCGGCCAGCAACCAGAAACGGACAACCACAGCAGTCTCCGCCCAACCGCCGTTTTCAAAGTGGTGATGGATCGGGGCCATACGGAAGAAGCGCTTGCCGGTGGAATGGAAGACCACGATCTGAATGACAACGGACACCGTCTCGATAACGAACAGGGCGCCGATAATCACCATGAGAAGCTCGGTACGGCTGGTGACCGAAATGCCGGCAACCAATCCGCCGAGCGCCAGGGAGCCGGTGTCTCCCATGAAGATCTTGGCGGGCGCGGCATTCCACCATAAAAAGCCGAGGCAGGCACCGAGGCCCGCCGCCGCGAGCACGGCGAGATCGAGGGGATCGCGCACCTGGTAGCAGCCGGCCGCAAAGTTGGTGGCGCAGGAATAGCGGAACTGCCAGAAAGTCATCAACGAGTAGGAGCCCATGACAATCGCCGTCACTCCTGCGGCAAGACCGTCGAGGCCGTCGGTGAGGTTGACCGCGTTCGACCACGCCGCAATGAGGAAGTACATGAAGATCAAGAACACGATGGTTCCGATCACAGCGCCGCCAACCGCAAAGTCGAAAGTTTTCAAATCGCGGATGAACGACAGCTTGGTGGAGCCAGGAGTCAGGCCCGCATCATTGGGGAAACGCAGCACAAGAAAGCCAAAGAGGAGGGCCAGTACCAGCTGGCTGACTAGCTTCGCGGTCTTGTTGAGACCTAGGTTGCGCTTCCGGAAGAGTTTGATGAAGTCATCCGCAAAGCCCACCGCGCCCAAGCCCAGCGTCAGTCCGAGGACGAGCAGACCCGAAGCAGTAAACCCCCCGTGGCCCGTCAGCATGCCATAAAAACCAACCACGAGATAAGCCACCAAGATACCGGCCAGAATAGCCAGGCCGCCCATCGTCGGCGTACCGCGCTTGCGCAGGTGGGACTTGGGTCCGTCCTCGCGGATCTCTTGGCCGCGACCGGAGTCGGAAAAGTATCGGATGAGAACCGGGGTGGTAAAGATCGCCACGAGGAAGCTAACCGCACCAGCGATGATGATCTGAGTCACGAGCTTGAAGTCCTTTCTAGCGGCTAGCTGTGGTTCAGCTGCTCCGCGACCAACCAGAGGCGCTGGGCATTGGAGGCCTTAATCAAGACCACGTCCTTAACGCTACGGCTAGCCCAATCATCGACCCCTGCCGGGGCCGCGCGCAGAATGCCGTCGACCGCCCGAGCGGCAGCCGCGGCATCGGCGCACACCATTGTATTTATACCTTGCTGCGCAGCCGCCTCAGTCATTGCCCGACAGTTGGGGTTCTCCCCCACCGCGACGAGGTGCTCCACGTGGTATTTGGCCAATATCTCCCCGAGCTGGCGGTGCGATTGTTCGGCATCGCTGCCGAGCTCTCCCATCTCACCAAGCACCGCGATGGAGCGGGCATCGGGGCGTGCTGCTGCGGTATAGGCCAAGGCGGCAATCGCCGCGCGCATCGAATCCGGGTTGGCGTTGTAGGAATCATCAATGATGGTGACGCCATCGCGGCGCGTGCGCACGTCCATGCGGTGCTCGGAGGCTAGGCGGTGCCCAGACAGCGCAGCCGCTACCGTGGCTGCCGATACCCCCAGCTCGATGGCTGCGGCTGCCGCGGCCAGTGCATTAGACACCTGGTGGGAACCAAATACCTGCAGCTTCACTGCAACTGGCTCAGCGTTGGGGCTGTGGAGGACAAAGGAGGGGCGGGCCACGTCATCGAGCTCGATGTTGGTGGCATAGTACTGTGCCGCCGGCGCGCCGCCGCGGCGGTTATCCGTGGAGTAGTACACCACTTTGGCCCCCGTGCGCGTCGCCATTGCGGCGACGAAAGGATCGTCGGCGTTGAGGACGGCCACACCGCCCGCTTCCGCGCTCGGCAGAGCCTCCACCAGCTCTCCCTTGGCCTGCGCGATATTCTCGCGCGAGCCAAACTCGCCGAGGTGCGCGGAGCCGACGTTAAGGACCACGCCGACGCGCGGAGCGGTGATTTCGGTGAGGTGGCGGATGTGCCCGATACCGCGGGCCGACATCTCCGCCACGAGGTAGCGCGTGTGCTCATCACAGCGCAGAGCCGTATACGGAAGCCCAATTTCATTGTTGAAGGAGCCGGGCGGGGCGACGGTCTCCCCCACCTCGCGGAAGATGGTGGCGATGAGGTCCTTGGTCGAGGTCTTGCCCGCCGATCCCGTCACTCCCACGATGGTCAAATCCTGCTCTGTCGCCAGCCGCTGCGTTACTGCGCGGGCCAGCGCGGACAACGCCTCGACGACGGCGGCGGCGGAGCCATCGACATCGTTGGCATAGATATCGGCGTTGGCTCCGTCACCTTCTACGCGTCCGCGCGGCTCCCCGACGATGGCGGGTACACCCACCGGCCGGGCAGCCAAGACGGCGACGGCTCCCTTCTCCACCGCGGTGTGGGCGTAATCGTGGCCATCGACGCGGGCTCCGGGCAGTGCCACGAAGAGTCCACCCGGAGTGACCTTGCGAGAATCGAACTCAACAAAGCCGGTCACTGGGGTCTCTGGCTCGTCGACGCTATCCAGGCGGCCGCCCGTGATCTGAGCTATCTCAGCGAGGCTTAACGCAATCATGCTTGCTCCTTGGATTCTTCGGTACTCAGGGTAGTCGCTGTCATCGCGGCATCAAGTGCACGCGCCATCTCTTCGCGGTCGTCGAAGTGGTGGACGGTATCACCAATCAGCTGTCCTACTTCGTGGCCCTTGCCGACGACGATGACGGCATCGCCCGGCTGTGCCCACGCCACGACCTCGTCGATGGCTTTGGCACGGGAGCCGACCTCCCGGATATCGGCCTCCGGGTTCGCTTCGCGCGCTCCCGCGAGCACTGCCGCGCGGATAGCTGCTGGGTCCTCGGTGCGGGGGTTGTCATCGGTGATCACGACCATATCGGCGCCCTTCGCAGCAGCCGCCCCCATGAGCGGGCGCTTGGAAGAATCGCGGTCACCTCCCGCGCCGACGACAATGCCGATCCGGCCGCTGCTGCCTTCCAGCTGCGCACGCAGGGTATCGAGGACCGCGGCGACCGCAGCTGGCTTGTGCGCATAATCGACCACGGCGACAAACTGCTGGCCGCGGTCGATGCGCTCCATGCGGCCCGGAACCGCCACCTTTTCTACGCCTTCCAAGAAGACGCGCGGCTCGATGCCACTGGCTGCGGCCATGCCGGTGGCCAAGGCCGCATTGGCGATGTTGAAAGTGCCCGGCATGGGCAGCCGGAATTCATAGGAACCAGCGTGCTCTCCGGTGGACACCGTCAGCTCCACCTGCTGTGCGCCGGTGGCCTCAGTGCTGAGTTGGCGGGCGGTGATGTCCGCCTCGGTGGCCTCCGCGCTCGTGGACACTGTCATGACCGGACGCGCCGCGGCGCGCTGCGCCATGCGTCGCCCCCACTCGTCGTCGACACAAACAACGGAGCGGTCGGCGGCCTGGGGACCGTCGAAAAGCATGGCCTTCGCCTCGAAGTAATCCTCCATCGTAGGGTGGAAGTCGAGGTGGTCCTGGCTCAAGTTAGTGAATCCGCCAACGGCAAAGCGCGTTCCCTGGACGCGGCCCAGGGAAAGCGCGTGAGAGGACACCTCCATGACCACGTGCGTTACCCCTTCGTCCACCATGCGGGCGAAGAGCTCTTGCAATGTGGGGGCCTCTGGAGTCGTCAGCGAGGTAGGCACCGGCTCCCGGTTAATGCGAGTGCCCGTGGTGCCGATCAGGCCCACCGACAAGCCCGCGTGCAAAAGCCCCGCTTCCAGCAGGTAACTCGTCGTAGTTTTACCGGACGTACCCGTCACGCCAAGAATGGTGAGCTTTTCAGTGGGGTGCCCATAGATCTCCGCGGAAACGTGTCCGAGGATGGCGCGGATATCCTCGACCACGAGAAGTGGGCGTGTTTCTCCCGCTTCGGCAAGGATGCGTTGGCCTTCCGGGTCGGTCAGAATCGCGGCTGCTGCGGTGTCTGCGGCATAGCGTGCGCCATGAACGCGCGTTCCCGGAAGCGCAGCGAAGAGTCCACCAGGTGGCAGGGTTGCAGAGTTTAGTCCGCAGGAGCCCACGGTGGTCGAGGCATCCCCGATCACGGTGCCCGAAGAAATTTCTGCTAAACGATCAAGGCTGATGCTGCTGGTCACGGTGCGTCCTCTTCTCTATCTCTGTAGGTTATTCGCGGCCGGAGCTATCTATTCGGCACGCAAGGTCAGGTGCGGTGCTGGTGGGGAAGGCGGAATATTGTCACGATCAAGCAGCCAGGATGCGATATCACTGAACACAGGCGCTGCAGACTGGCCGCCGGAGCCATCGTCGTTGACACCGGATTCGGGCTCGTCCAGCATGACTGCGACGACAAAGCGGGGATCGTCGGCAGGCGCGATGCCCGCGAACGTGATCCAGTACTTGGAGTTCGAGTATGCTCCCGTCTCCTCGTCGACCTTTTGCGCGGTACCAGTCTTGCCGGAGAGCTGATAGCCCTCGATCTGCGCGTTGCCGGCTGTACCGTTGTTCAGCCCCTGCGGATCCTCCTGGAAGACCGCACGGAACATGTCCACGACAGTGCGCGCAGTTTCGGGACTGACCACGCGGGTGGTCTCGGGCTTCTCTAGTTCTTCCTTAGTCCCGTCAGGCGCGGTGATCGAATCAATGATGCGCGGCTCAATGCGCTCACCGTCGTTGGCCAGGGTCTGATAGATGGAGGCCAACTGCAGGGCAGTCCATGACTGGCCCTGGCCGATGGGCAGGTTAGCGAAGGTACCGCCGGACCACTGCGAACGGTCAGGTACGAGGCCTGGAGACTCGTTGGGCAGCTCAATGCCGGAAGTCTGGCCGAGGCCGAACTTCTTGAGGTAGTCAGCGTATTTATCCTGGCCAAGACGATCTGCCAACATCAACGTTCCCACGTTCGATGACTTACCGAAGACGCCCGTCGTGGTGTAGGGCTCAACGCCGTGCGGCCAGGCATCGTTCACAGTCACCCCAGCCATGTCGATGGAGCCGGGAACCTGGAGGACCTCATCGGGGTTGGTGAGGCCCTCCTCAATGGTTGCCGCGGCGGTGATGATCTTTGCCACCGAACCCGGCTCAAAGGGGTGGGATACGGCGAGGTTGTCGAAGGTCTTATCCTTCTCCAGCTGCTTTTCGATGTCCTTGTTCGGGTCGATGGTGCCGGTATTCGCCATAGCCAGAACCTGACCCGTGGCGGCGTCCAGAACGACTGCCTCGGCGCTCTTTGCCTTCGAATTAGCCTTGGCCTTTTCCAGCTTCTGCTGAACGTAGGTCTGCAGATCCAGATCGAGCGTCAACGTGACGTTCTTGCCGTCGGTGGTGGGCACCTGATCGCGAAGGGTGCCGGGAATGACCTGACCGCTGGCTGAAACGTCCTCGGTGGAGCTGCCGTCAATACCCGTCAGTGTGGTATCACCGGAGGCCTCAAAGCCGAACTGGCCTTGGCCGTCCATGGATACCTTGCCGATGACGTTCTCAGCAATAGCACCGTTGGGGTACTGGCGGATCTGCTGCTCATCAGCGGCGAGACCGTGGTAGTCCTCGGAGATGGCCACCGCGACATCCGGATCGACGTTGCGCACGAGGACCTCATATTGAGTATCGGCACGGAGCTTGTCCATGATCTGCTCCGAATCCACGTCCCCGGCATCGATGCCGGCTTCCTTCAGCTTGTTCGGGATGCCCTCCGACATGTCAGTGAGCCGTTCTGTCACCTTGTCGTCGAGGAAAGACTCCTTGGCATCGGGGGCCAAGGACTCATAGTGAGCCTCGCCGGCGGCCTTTTGCTCTTCCTGTTCACGGAGCTCATCTCGCAGGCGCGTAGGTGACACGGTCAAGGATCGGGCGCGCATCGTGTAGGCCAACCGCTGGCCGTCGCGCGCGAGGATCTCGCCGCGCCCGGCCGTATCGACATAGACGCGGGTTCTCTGCGCAGCGGCCTTCGCCGCCAAGTCAGGTCCCCACACGATCTGGACCCACGCGAGGCGCCCCATCCACGCCAGCATCACCACGAGCAGCAAAGCCGCGATGACGTGTACACGACGGCGCATCGTCTTCTGCTGGCTCATGAAGGGCTTGCCAGTACGCGGATTCCGTGAACGGGTCGCGGGAATGACGCGGTCGGCGTCGTAACGCTGCCGTGGTTGGTGAGAGGTACCGCGCGGTTGGGCGGCACGGGCGGCGGAAGCGCGCCTCGGGCGCGGGCCACCGGAGTGTGGTGGGGTCACACGTCACCTTTCTGTCTGCAGCGAAGATGGGTCAATAATCAGTGGTTCATCCCGAATTGTGCCCTATTATCGCCGCCCGCCCACGCAGGCACGCGCGGAGCGGGGATGGAATCTACCCGCGGGCGGCGTAGGGAGCCTGGGCCGGGATGTCCGGCAGCTCTACGTTCCCTTCGGCCGACTGTCCGTCAGTGGTGGATTCACCGCCGTCTGGGTGGTTGTCCGAACGAGACGCACCCGACTCGGCGCCTTCGCGCTCGCGGTTCCTCTCGCTCAGCGTCGGACGGGCGTTCAGGTTATCGGATACGTTCGCCGTCGCGTGTGGGTCACTCGAGGCCTGACCCGGGCGGACCGGTTCGCCGTTTACGTCGATGACAGATTCCATATCCGGGGTGGCTTCGCGCTTCTGTTCCACGTTTCCGTCTGCGTCGACTTCCACTACGCCAGGCTGAACCGGGACGCCCATCTTGGCCTCGTGGGCGCGGCGGGCGACGTCCGACGCCGAACGCACGTTCTCCAAGTCTCGGTTCAGAGTCTCCAGCTGGTTATCGAGCGTGGATTCGTGGGCAGTAAGCTCCTGAATCTTAAAGGTCTGGGACGTCGACAGGCCAGAGAACCACATCGCCGCAGCCACACCAGTGATGAGCAGGCCAATGGCGATGAAAGAAAGGCGAGCGAAAAGGCCAGTAACCCGCGTGGGCTGTACGACGCGGCGCCCACGATTGCTCACTACCTGCTTCGAACCGAGGCGGTTTCCTCGCAGACCCGTTCCGACCCGGCGGGCGGGCACAGTACTGCGATGCGGCGTGCGACTGGGCAACGGGGTGGTGCGGCGCCCCCGCTCCAGCAGCGCGGTTCCCTGACCGGAGAAATCAGATCCGGTGGTGAAATCGCGGCTAGCTCCCATGGTGTGGGTCCTCTCGTGGTCGCGGTGGTACGTTGCCTGTGCGGTTCGGTCTCTCAGCGTCATGGCCTGCCTCCCGGTTCATGAAAAGACGGACTGCCCTCGAGGCGCTCGAGTGCGCGTACCCGGACGGACGCTGCCCGGGGGTTCTCTGCAATCTCCTCCTCGCTCGCCTTCTCCGCGCCACGCGTCACGATGGAATAGTGCGCTGCCGTGCCCGGAAGGTCCATGGGAAGCCCCGGCGGAGTCGTCGAGGTGCTGAGCTTGGTGAAGGCATGCTTGACGATGCGATCTTCGAGCGACTGGTAGCTCATGAACACCGCGCGGCTGCCGACGGACAGGGCATCCGTAATCACGGGAATGACCTGTTCGACCGCCTCAAGCTCGCGGTTGACCTCAACGCGCAGCGCCTGGAAGGTGCGCTTCGCGGGGTGGCCACCGGTGCGACGCGTCGCTGCGGGAATCGTGGCGTACAACAGCTCAACCAAGCGGGCTGAGGTAGTAAAAGGTTCCTTTTGCCTTTCCTTTATTACTACCGAAGCAATCTTGCCGGCAAAGCGCTCATCGCCATAGGTTTTGAGGATGCGGGCGAGGTCACCGTGGCTATAGGTGTTGAGTACGTCGGCGGCAGTCATTCCCTGGCGCGGGTCCATGCGCATATCCAGCGGGGCGTCGGTCTTGTACGCAAACCCACGCTCCACCTGGTCAAGCTGCATGGAGGACACACCCAGATCAAACAATGCCCCTGCAATGCCGTGTTCTCGCGCGATAGAAAAAATCTCATGGTCACCCTGCGCAATGGCACGACCGACCTCATCGAAGCGAGCGTTGACGCCGACGAAGCGGTCGGCGAAGGGGGTGAGACGTCGAGAAGCACTGCTCAACGAGGCGGAGTCACGGTCCACACCGATAATTCGCGCGTTAGGAAAGCTGTTGAGGAAGTATTCGCTGTGGCCACCAGCCCCCAAGGTGCCGTCCACGATGACGGCGTGCTCCCCCGCTGCTTCGACGGCCGGAGCAAGCAGCTGAGCCATACGCGCACGCATAACGGGGACATGGCCGTGGTTGTCATTCACGTCATAGGTAATGGTGCCGTTGTGGTCCACAGTTGCTGTCCCCCTTTCCATTCAGGCGCCTGAGGCCGCTATCAGATCTGTTCGATAAAAAATCGAGTGCGTATAGGGCCCTGTCCGAGGAAGGGTTCTGATGTCGGGGAAGTACACCAGCTCATCCTCCTCGGGCAGAGTCCATACACGCACTCTCTGTGTGCCAGGAAGCTCTACAGCAGCCCGGCAAGTACGTCATCGGCGTCTGCCGCCGAGTAAGCGTCTTCAGTTTGCGCCTGGTATTCAGCCCACGCGGCTGCGTCCCAGATTTCGAGGAAGTCAACCGAGCCCACAACTACACATTCCTTCGTCAGGTTTGCGTACTCACGGTGCCCTGCGGACAGCGTGATACGCCCGTGCCCATCGGGGCGTTGCTCGTCCGCACTCGCTGCCAAGTTACGGATGAACGCACGCGCTTCTGGGTTGGTGCGTGACACGGCCGCCGCTTTCCTAGCTCGCGCCGCGAACTCCTCCCGCGGGTATACCGCGAGCGAATGATCCTGACCTTTGGTGACCATGAGGCCGCCAGCCAGTTCTTCGCGAAACTTTGCCGGAAGCGTGAGCCGTCCTTTGTCATCGAGCTTGGGAGTGTAGGTGCCGAGAAACATCCCCGGGTCCACCTTCCTGTCACTCGAAAACTCCGGATTCCTCTCGCGACAAGAGAGCAACTCTCCTCCGCTACGCCCCACTCTACCCCACTTTCCCCCACCTCCCACACTTTTATCACCACAACAATCTGCGTGTCGCAATAACATTGCAGGTCAAAGGCGATTTTTCCAGTGGGAAGTTTTCCCAGACCCCCCCTTGACACACCCCCTCAAACAGGCCCATTTCCACGTATTCACTCACGCAACTTTGACCTCTTAGCATGCAATTTTCCCCACCACCCCCATATTCCTGACGTTTTCACCTTCCCACCACGCTCCAAAGAGTCCTCGGGCCGACATTCCCCGACCGGCGCGTAACACAGGTGGGGCAAAGTGGGGGAAATCGGGAAATCGCACAAAAAGTCTCCCCTCCCCGCGCAAAATGCCCGCACAAGTTTTTAGAAACATTGCGTCGCCATGATAGAAACATCATGTTGTCATCTTGCGGCACGCAGGGTGACACGCCAACTCACTTCACCCCACACACTAGGAAGTTCCTTCATGTATCTAGCTTGGCGCGAGATGCTCTTCGCGCGTACCCGATTCCTCCTCATGGGCGTCGTCCTCGCACTCATGTCCATGCTCGTCGTTATCATCTCCGGCCTCACCGCAGGCTTGGTCAACGACGGCGTTTCCGGCCTCAAGGCGATGGAGAGCGACGTCATCGCTTTCGCCGATGGCACGCAGAAAGACTCTGCATTCACCCGCTCGGTTGTCGATGCCTCCGATGCCGAGTCCTTCTCTCAACTAGAGGGCGTGAACCAAGCCACCCCCTTGGGCCTGACCATTGCTAACGCCCACAACCAGGACGGCACGGCGGTGGACCTCACACTCTTCGGAGTAGAACCTGACTCCTTCATCGCACCGGCAGGCTTGCCCCCAATCGACACCGCCCGGGCAGACGGCAAGCCAAGCAACACGAAACACGACATCATCCTGTCCTCCACCCTGCAGGACGAGGGGATCGAGGTGGGCGACACCATCACCCTCGACCGCTTGGACATCCCCCTCGACGTCATCGGCTTCACCGACAACCAGCGAACCTTCGGCCACGTCGACGTGGCCTACCTGCCGCTAGATATCTGGCAGGAGGTTCACGCCGGCGGGCGCCACGGCGAAGCCGTCAACCCCGAAGCCTACGAGGAAGCATCCGTCATCGTCGCTCGCACAGCGGATAAGCCCGATACCGATGCTCTCACCGAGCGCTCCGGCCTCGACGTTCGAACTCTCAAAGAGAGCTTCGACTCCTCCCCCGGCTACACCGCCGAAATGATGACCCTTTCCATGATCACCTGGTTCCTCTATGTCATTGCCGCGCTCGTCACCGGCGCCTTCTTCCTCGTGTGGACCATCCAGCGCGCCGGCAATATCGCCACCCTTCGCGCAATGGGCGCCACCAAGGGCTTCCTGCTGCGCGATAGCCTCGGCCAAGCGGTGGTCATCCTCCTCGTATCAATCCTCGCCGGCGCACTCATCGCCGTTGGCCTGGGCAGCCTCCTAGAGAAAACGGCTATGCCCTACGCCACCGAATTCAGCGCTGTCATCAATGGCGGTCTCATTCTCTTCGTCGCCGGACTGCTCGGCGCCTTCGTTGCCGTCGTCCGCGTTACCCGAACCAACCCCCTCGCAGCCCTAGGAGAAAACCGATGAGCCACGCTTTGGAACTGAAAGACGTCACCGTCAGCTACAGCGACGGCGATTCACACGTTAAGGCACTGAATTCCGTCGATCTCACCGTCGAGGCAGGCGAATTCGTTGCCGTGGTTGGCCCCTCCGGCTCCGGAAAGTCCACACTGCTCGCGGTCGCGGGCGCTTTGACAACGCCCGATTCCGGCCAAGTCCTCGTCGCGGGCGAGGACATCGTGCCGCTGGGCGACTCCGAACTGGCGCAGATCCGCCGCAACCACATCGGCTTCGTCTTCCAGTCCTCTGGCAATCTCCCGTCTGCACTGACGGCGGAGGAGCAGATCGAATTGGCCAGCAAGGTCATCGGCAAGACTGGGCGCTACTCCAGCGCCGAGCTGCTGGAGAAGGTCGGCATGGCGCATCGCGCGAAGCACCGGCCCGGCAGTCTTTCCGGCGGTGAGCGCCAGCGCGTCGGTATCGCGCGCGCACTTGTGGGCGATCCACAGGTGCTGCTCGTCGACGAACCCACTGCCGCCCTCGATCGCGCACGCTCCCAGGAGATCGTTGCGCTCTTGGCACAAGAGTGCCATGACTTCAACGTCGCGGGCGTTATGGTCACTCACGACTACGAGGTTCTCGATCACTGCGACAAGGTCTATGAGATGGTCGACGGCCGCTTAACACCGGCCACCACCTCCGCCCAGCGATAAGCAAAGAATGCGCAGCTTAACGTAGACTCACACGCATGCCAAAGATCACTGAAACGACAGTAGCCGAGCACCGCGCCGTCCAGCACCGCGCGGTGCTCGAGGCTGCCGAAAAGCTGATCATCACAAGCCATGGTGCAGTCCCCACCTTGGCCGAAGTCGCCGCGGAGGTCGGTCTTGCCCGACCCAGCGTCTATCGATACGTATCATCCCAGCACGATTTACTGGTGCAGCTGCTAATTCAGGCCACCCAATCGTGGAATGAGCAGCTCGAGTCTGCCATGGCGGTAGCCTCCCCGGAGCCTAAGAAGCGTATCCACGCCTATGTCGACGCTACGCTCGAGCTCTTTATTCATAGTGCGCACGGCCATTTGATGACCGCCGCGCAGCACTTCCCCCAGGCTTTTGCGGATGAGGCAGTGCAGCAGTCACATGGTGGGTTTGCCTCGATCGTTAACGAGTTTTGCCCTGGCGTTTCCAGAGCGGATATCTCGCTGCTCAACGCCGCCATCGTTCGCGCATCAGAATTGGCAAACCGCTCGCCCGAGCAGCTCCCGGGCATAACGCAAACCCTGTACGCCATGGCCGATGCCATCGTGCCACAGCCCTCCGACTCACAATAGAGCGAAGGGCTGCTGGGATGCTTCTAGCGCTTAGTTTCCTTCGAAACGGCGGCGGAAGTTATCTTCAAGGCGGTTTCCAACGTCACTGCCAGCCTTCTTGGACTGCTTGTTGCGCCGCTTAGCGGATGCTGGTGCGCCGGCGGCAACCAGAGAATCTTCCGAATTTCCGCGCAGCATCCACACGCCGGATCCAAACATGACCAAAAAGCCAAGTACGGAGAGGATAACGAACCACAGGGACTGCTGGGCCAATGCGATTCCGCCCACCATCATGCACAGACCGACAACGATTAAGGCCACCCCACGGAGGGTGATGGCACCCGAGTTGCCGCCGAAAGAAGTTTCACCGGACACAGACGCGCCAAAATCAGGATCGTTGGCCAGCAACGACTGTTCAATTTCACGCAGCGCTTGCTGTTCGTGCTCAGAAAGGGCCACAGCGTCCTCCGTAATGATTTGGGTTTAGGTAGTGGAACTGGGAACTATGATTACTACCTCTATAACGTCAACAATAGCGAGATAGTTCCCACAAAGACAGTCCATAGTTTTTGGACATCCCTGCACCCCCACTACCGGAACGCTTACGCCCACACTAGGCGGCCAGCCCACCGAAGCCCAGCTCAGACTCGGTCGCGTCCACGTAACGTGTGGCAAGCGCCAAGTACTGGTAGACCGTATCCGCAGCGGGCACCGGATCCATTCCGGAGGCCACGCGCGAGCGCACGCGGGAATAGTCTGTGAATTCTGCGGCCCATTGAGCATCCGCCGGACCGATAAGAGCTACCTGCTCCCATGCAGAGGTAGGCAAGCGCCGACGGCGCGACACCGCAGACGCCGCCACACGCGCGCCCGCAGCACGCAGCGAGGCGCGGTACGCCATTTCAAGAGCGTCCTCGAACCGCCCCTCCGCAGCGCTACGGCGCGCATCCACCAACAGATCCAACGCTTGACCGAGGAAGCGGTCACGGCGCACGCGCTGCATCGCCTCCCTGTTCCGGCCCCGAGCCGCTGCCGTTGCTGAAATTACCTGTGCCATGACCTCTCCTCCTTGGGCTGCTTCCTGAGCTTGTCAATGAAGACTGTGCTGTTGACTTTCTGCTGCTGTTCGCTGATGAGACTCACCGTAAAACCACCTTCGTACATCCACCTCTGATTTTAGTTCATGTGTTCGATTTAAACAATAGGGATGGGCGATATTTCTTCCCTTTTCGAACACGTACTCCGACTCCTCGGCGGTTGGATGTGCAGAAGATAGTTTCTCTGTGCGCTTTCACATGCCTGAAGAATCTGCTGTTATTAGAGATGTGAGTTACACGCTGCGCCGCCTAAGCCCCCAAGAGTTCGCCATTGCTGTCCCGCGCTTGGTGGATATCTACATCGCGGCAATGGGCTACAGCCAGTCAGTGCGCGACGTCTCCATCTCGCGGTGGCGCGCAGATCTCATACGCCCAGGGTTTTCCTGCGTCGTGGCCACCACCGACTACGGCATTGCAGGCTTTGCCTACGGATTCTTTGGCTCTCCGGACACGTGGTGGGACAAACAGCTTCGCCGAGCGCTCACCGCCAGTGGCGGACCGACCCCGGAACAAGAAGACATTCTCCACAACTATTTCGAGCTGGCGGAGATTCACGTGCTGCCTGAAGAACAGGGTCGCGGCTTAGGGCGCGCACTGCTCGAAGCCTTGGCGTGGAACCTTCCCGCGCGCTACATCCTGCTTTCCACTCCGGAAGTTCCCAACGAGGCAAACTCCGCCTTCGGCCTCTACCGCAAGATGGGGTTTAGTGATTTCCTTCGCCAGCTCTACTACCCCGCCGATGCGCGCCCCTTCGCCATCCTGCAATCGACGGTGCCGCTGACACCAGCCGACACCGCTTAACCTGGCGGCAAGCCGGCATAGCTACCCAGGTAAAGTAGCAGGCGTGACTACACCGCAGATACCTTCCTTGAACGACATCCCCGCAGCCGTGCGCGAGGAGCTTAAGCTTTTCTTGGACAGTCAGCGCGACGCCATCGCGGCCATCGGCTCTCCGGTGGCCGACGCGATCTCCTATTTGGATTCCTTCGTCCTGGACGGCGGCAAGCGCATTCGCCCCCTCTACGCGTGGGCAGGTTTTGTCGGTGCGCACGGGCTCGACGGCACTGAGTCCCCGCAGGCAATGCTCCGCGCTGCCTCGTCCTTGGAGTTCATTCAGGCTTGTGCACTTATCCACGACGACATCGTGGATGCTTCCGATACCCGGCGCGGCAACCCCACTGTCCATCGCGGCGTTGCTGCTCGCCACCGCGAGCTCGGGCTCAGCGGCGACGCTGATTTCTTCGGGCAATCGCTGGCCATCCTCATCGGTGACATGGCCCTGGTCTGGGCGGAGGACATGCTTCAAGATTCCGGCTTGAGCCCCGAGGCGCTGGCGCGCGCCCGCGCACCATGGCGGGCAATGCGCCGCGAAGTCATCGGCGGCCAGATTCTGGACATCTCCCTGGAAGCCGCCGGCTCCGAGGACGCCACGTTGGCGGACTCGGTGAACCGGTTCAAGACTGCCGCGTACACCATCGAGCGCCCCCTCCATCTGGGCGCCGTTATAGCGGGCGCACCCGAAAAACTCGTTGCTGCCTTCCGCGGTTACGGCCAGGACATCGGTGTCGCCTTCCAGCTGCGCGATGATTTGCTCGGCGTCTTCGGTGACCCGGCTATCACCGGCAAGCCCGCCGGAGACGATCTGCGCGAAGGCAAGCGCACGGTTCTGTTGTCGCTGGCCCTACAGCGCGCGGACGCCACCGATCCCGCAGCCGCCGCTGAGCTTCGCCGCCTCATCGGGCAGACGGAGGACCCCGCAGACATTGCCCGCATGGCGCAGATCATTGCTGATTCCGGTGCGCCGGACGTCGTCGAGCAGCGCATCAGCGATCTCACGCGTTCCGGCCTCGATCATCTGCACAACGCGCAGGTTGACCCCGAGGTCACAGCGGTTTTGGAAGAACTTGCTCACAAGTCCACGGCCCGCCGGATGTAGCATGGCTCGCTCCGCATCCACGCGCGTGCCCCTGCGCATTCCCCATCCCCTGCCACTGGGCATCGTCTCTGCGATCGTCCTGGCGCTCGCCTCCTTCTCCGGCGGCGCGACCCGGAATCGCGGAGGTTTTCTTGAGGCGCTCAACATCAGCTTCCTTGCCTATGGCCACGGCCGCAACATTGGCATGGTCCTCTACTGGGTTGGCCTGTTTGGCCTCGTCGCCGCATGGGTGTTGGCGGGCCGCCACTTCATTGCCCCACAGCTCAAGAACCCGCAACCAGACGGCGCACTGGCAGACATCCGCCGGATGTTGATCTGCTGGGTCACCCCGCTGCTGTGCGCCGCACCGCTGGCTTCCCGGGACGTGTACTCCTACCTGATGCAAGGCGCGATGGTGCGCGATGGTTTCGACCCCTACGTCGAGGGCGCAGCCGTTAACCCCGGTCCCTTCCTGCTTGAGGTCTCTCACGACTGGCGCAACACCACTACGCCCTACGGGCCGCTACACCTGTGGATGGGCAACGGGGTAACCCACCTGGTGGGCGATAACGTTGCTGCGGGCATCATCGTCTACAAGGCAATTTCCGTCCTTGGTTTTGCAGCCATCGCCTGGTCAATTCCACGCCTAGCCCGAAGCATCGGCGGCGATCCCGCCCTAGCACTCTGGTTGGGAGTGGCGAATCCGGTGATGGTTTTGCACCTCATCGGCGGCATGCACAACGAATCAGTCATGGTGGGGCTGGTATCGCTGGGCCTTCTCGCTGCTGTGCACCACAAGTTCCACCTCAGCCTCATACTCGTTGGCGTGGCAGTGTCCCTCAAGGCCACCGCCGTCTTCGCCGCGCCGTTCATCGTGTGGCTCATGCTGCATCACTGGGCGCCGAAGGGAACGAAGCCGCTCAAGCGCGTCGGGTTCTTCCTACTATCCGGCGTTATCGCCGTGGCGGAGGTCGCGTTGGCGGTGGCGGCGATCACATGGGCGTCGGGAAGCTCGTGGGGTTGGCTGTCTCAGATCAGTGGTAATTCTAAGGTCATCAACCCCTTGGCCGGCCCCACCTTGCTTGCCGATATTCTCGTTCCGCTCATCCAGGTCTTCTCCCCCGATACCACCTATAACGGCGTGCTCACCGTGCTGCGCTCGGCCGCGATGCTCCTGATGCTCCTGGGCCTTGTCCTTGTGTGGTGGTGGGGGCGCACGGGCGTGCGCCGCGCCATTGCCGCCACGGCCGCGGCCTACCAGGTGGCGTTCGTCTTCAACTCTGTGACGCTGCCGTGGTACTACGCCTCAGTACTCACGCTCATGGGAACCTTTCGCCCACCACTACCGCTCATCAAGCTCACCACCGGCGCAGCTCTCTTTATTGGTGTGGCCTTCGCCGGCGACGGTAATCACCAGCTCTACAACTGGTTCTGGGTGATTGCCATGGTGGTCGTGGCATGGTTGGCCACACAGTGGATTTTCGATGGTGTTCCACGCACCGCCGCTGAACCAACTGCGCCTGGTGCTGATGCGCCGTCTAAAACGCCGAAGCCTGCGCGCGCCGTATAACCTCCCGCGCGAGGTGGCCGTGCAGCGCGTCGATGGGGCGGCCCGGTAGGGACTCGTCCTCGGTAAAAAGATGCGCCAGGATCTCGTTGTCACCCCAGCCGTTGTCCGAAAGAACAGTGATGACGCCGGACACGTGCTTGGAAATGACGCCCTTGGCATTGAAAAACGCTTCCGGGACGAGGCGCTGGCCTTCGGCGTCCCGCCACGCGATGAACTTCCGGGCATTGAGCAGATCGAAGACGCGAGTAATGGGCAGATCGAGTTTTTCAGCTACCTCTTTAAGCGTCAGCAGCTTCTCTCCGGCGAGAAGTTGCAGAAGCTCGGGATGGGAATTCTCTTCAGGGTTCGCAGAATTAGTCACAGACACAACTGTAGCGGGATCACACTTTGAGGAGAGGATCGACCATACTGGAACCCATGACAAGGCTGAACGTGGGCGACATTCTTGAAGGACGCTACCGCATTGATCAGCCGATCGCTCGCGGCGGCATGTCCACTGTGTATCGCTGCGTGGACATGCGTTTGGGCCGCGCAGTAGCTGCCAAGGTGATGGATGAGCGCTATCACGACGACCCCGTCTTCGTCACCCGCTTTAAGCGCGAGGCCCGCGCGATGGCGCAGCTGAGCCACCCCAATCTCGTCGCCGTGCATGACTTTTCCGCGGATGGTTTGCCCATCTATCTCATCATGGAGCTCATCACCGGCGGCACGTTGCGCGAGCTCCTTGCGGAACGCGGACCCATGCCGCCGCACGCTGCGGCCGGCGTGATGCACTCGGTCTTGGCCGGGCTCACCGAAGTCCACCACGCCGGCCTCGTGCACCGCGATATCAAGCCGGATAACGTTCTCATCACCGATAACCACCGAGTCAAGGTGGGTGACTTCGGCTTGGTGCGCTCCGCAAAGGCGGAGCATGATAGCTCCGGCCAGATCGTCGGTACCGTAAGCTACCTCTCCCCCGAGCAAGTCACTGGCGCGGATATCACGCCGGCTTCCGATGTCTACTCGGCTGGAATCGTCCTGTTCGAGTTGCTGACGGGCACAGTCCCCTTCCACGGTGACACCCCGCTGGCGCACGCCACCGCGCGCGTGCACGCGGATGTGGTGGCACCATCTTCACGCATTGAGGGGGTGCCGATGCTTTTCGACGCCCTCGTGGCCACCGCCACCGCACGTAACCCAGCCGAACGCTTTGCAGACGCGGGTGAATTCCTCGATGCTTTGGATGACGTTTCCCGGGAGCTGCAACTGCCACAGTTCACGGTCCCCGTCCCGCGAAACTCGGCCGCCGCACGTACCGCTGCAGTACCTACAGACTTTTCGGGAACAGACAATACGCGTGTCTTCGAAGCGACCTCTGCAATCCCCTCGCCCGATTCCCCCACGCGTGAAACACGGGCGGAAACCCGCGAGGACGCTTTCCCCCTGCCTGCCGCACCGGTAGACACCCCGGCGCCCTCCCCCGCCGTGCCAGAACCATATGCGGCCGGGGCCGAAGAGGAGCCGGAGGAACGTCCGTTGAGCAACCGCAGCGCGGTCGGGCTCATCGGCTTCCTCGTCCTCGTCGGCCTCGCCACCTTGGCTGTCGCCGTGGCCGCCTGGTGGTTTGGCTCCGGAGAATACGGCACCTGGCCGATTCTCTGGAGGCCGTACTAGTCTGCGCAGCTAGACGCTGCGCAGACTCTAGTTGCGCAGCATTTCTGCGATGAGGAAGGACAGCTCCAGCGATTGCTGGGTGTTCAGGCGCGGGTCCACGGCGGACTCGTAGCGGCCCGGCAGGTCCACGTCCGTGATGTCCTCAGCGCCGCCGAGGCACTCGGTGACGTCCTCACCGGTGAACTCCAGGTGCACGCCGCCCGGGTGGGTGCCCAGCTCGCGGTGCACCTCGAAGAAGCCCTGGACCTCGTCGACAATCTTGTCGAAGTGGCGGGTCTTGTAGCCGTTCGACGCCGTGAAGGTGTTTCCGTGCATCGGATCGGACTGCCACACCACCTTGTGGCCGGAGTCCTCCACTGCCTTGATGATCGGGGGCAGCACGGAGCGCACCTTATCGTGGCCCATACGGGCAATCATGGTGAGACGGCCCGGCTCACGGTTCGGGTCAAGCTTCTCCGCGTACTCCACTGCCTGCTCCGGCGTCACGCCGGGGCCAAGCTTGATGCCTACGGGGTTGCCGATGATGGAAGCAAACGCCACGTGGAAGTCGTCGAGACCACGGGTACGCTCACCAATCCACAGCTGGTGCGCGGACAGGTCATAAAGCTTGGTCTCGCCGTTAGAGTCCGTACCCAAGCGCAGCATGGAACGCTCGTAATCCTTCAGCAAGGCCTCGTGGGAGCAGTAAATCTCCGCCGAACGCAGGGTCTCATCCGACACCCCACAGGCGTTCATGAAGGCCAGGCCGTTTTCAATCTCATCAGCCAAGGCCTGGTAGCGCGCACCCGCCGGAGAGTTGGCCACGAATTCGCGGTTCCATTCGTGGAGGCGGTAAAGGTCCGCGGTTCCGGAATGCGTCAGCGCGCGGACCAGGTTCATAGCCGCCGAGGAGTTCGCGTAGGCGCGAATCATGCGGGCGGGATCGTGGCGGCGGGACTCCTCGTTGGCCTCCACTCCATTGACGATGTCACCGCGGTAGTTGTACAGGCCGTTGGCATCCAGATCGGCAGAACGCGGCTTGGCGTACTGGCCAGCAATACGACCCAACTTCACCACCGGGGTGGACGCGCCATACGTCAGGACAACCGCCATCTGCAGCAGGGTCTTGATATTGCCGCGGATGTGAGGCTCAGTGTTGGACTCGAAAGTCTCAGCGCAGTCACCTCCTTGGAGGAGGAAGGCGTTGCCTAAGGCGACGTCGGCAAGCTTGCGCTTGAGTTCCTCAATTTCTGGAGCCACGACGATAGGCGGGACGGATTCCAGGATCTTTCGCACGTTATCAGCCTGCAGCTGATCCCAGCTGGGCTGCTGCTTCGCCTCGCGGGAAATGGCGTCCTGGAACTTCTCATTGATCCCCTCCGGCAGCGGCGGCAGATCAGGAAGCACTTCTTTGGGAATATCTACTGTCCAACTCACACCCAGTATTTAACCATCTCGGGCCTGTCGCGCGTTAGTTAATGGACTTTTAGGTCACGGTATTAATTCACGATCAGCTCACGCGGTTGCCCCGAGTCAGCGGCAAGTGCTGCTCACAGATGCGAAACTTGGCCAGGTTATGGCGGGCGTCGACCAACGCGTCGTGGTTCCCGTTGGGCACGGGAGGCAGCTTGGGGCGGCCCGCAAACTCCCAGTACTGCTTGAGTTCCCGGGTGTAGCGCGGGAGCCCCTTGGGCAGGCTCGCCATGTCTCCCCACAGCTGGGCGAGCACCACGTGGTCATAAGCCCCGACCCAGGCCCACAGTTCGATGGGGGTGGAGTGGCGGCCCAAGAATTTCAGGAGATCTTCGCGGATGGTCTCGCGCGATTTCCAGACGGGATCCGCCGGGCTCGGGAGTTTATCCAGTACATTGTCGCGCACCCACGCATTGGCCTTGCCCGGATCGAAATCGGTGGATACCGCGTAATACTCGCTGCCGTCTTCTCCGACAATGCCGATGGAGACCAGCTCGATGGTCGATCCGTCCTCGATAAACTCGGTGTCGTAGAAGTAGCGCACGCCCCGTATCCTAGTCTGCTGCCTAGAGGAGCCGTGCCACTGGGGGCCTATACTCAGCTGCGTGAAGAAAGCTCTCTCCTCGCTCCTCCTTCCACTCCTTCTGGTGGGGCTGGCAACGGTGCCGTGGACTATCCATCTTGCGGCGTCGATGAACAGCGGCGGAATTGTGCCGTTTTACCATGTTGACCTCGATGTCTACCGAGAGGGAGGGCAGGCCCTGCTCCGCGGGGAGAATCTCTACGCGCAAAGCTACGTTCTCGGCAACGGCGTGTCGCTGCCTTTTACTTACCCGCCTTTTGCTGCAGCGCTCTTTGCCTTGGTGTCGTGGATGCCGCTGTGGCCGCTGTCTCTCCTTCTTACTGCGGCGTCACTCGGTGCGCTCTGGGTATGTCTCTACGCCGTTATCTCGCGGTGCTGCGAAGTTGACCGCCCCGACTGGTGGGCCACGTGGGCGCTGCTCGCCTGCGCACTCACCGAACCGATTACCGAGAATTTCAGCTTCGGCCAAGTGAATCTCCTGCTGACCGCGGCCGTCGTTGTCGACTGCCTGCTGCTCAGACCACGCTCCTCGTGGCGAGGTGTGCTGACCGGCGTTGCTATGGCGATCAAGCTCACCCCGGCGGTCTTCCTCGCGGTCTTTTTCGTTCGCCGCGACTGGCGTGCCCTCGCCACGGCGATAGGTGCCTTCATCGCCTGCGGTGTGGTGGGCTACCTCGCCTCCCCTGCAAGCTCTGCGGCGTACTGGACTGACATCCTCCGGGACTCCTCCCGAATCGGCACGCTGTCCTATTCCAGCAACCAATCCCTCCGAGGCTTGCTCAGCCGTGTTAGTCCCGAGGAAGCATCGGGCCTGTGGTTGATTGGCTGCGCTCTCATCGTCGCAGTCTTGTGGTGGGTCATGGAGCACACATCCTCAGAGATAGAACTCGTGTTACTGGCCTCCACGGCGGCGCTGCTGTGCTCCCCGGTCTCGTGGTCCCACCATTTCACGTGGCTGTGCCTAGCCGCGGTCTACCTCACCGCGCGCCGCTACTGGTTCCTCGCAGGCCTCACGTGGTTCGTGCTGCTAGCCCGCGGCCACTGGCTTGTCCCGCACGGCGAGCAGCTGGAACTGGAGTGGTCCTGGTGGCAGCAGGCTCCAGGTAACGACTATTTCTTTGTCGTGGCGTTCCTTGTCGCAGTGAGTTTCTGGCTCAAGCTCAAGCCCGCCGAGGGCGGTTCCGTGGTTCGCCTACTCGTACCGATCGGCGGCGGCTTCAGCGTCCAGCCCACAACGGGCACCTTGCCCAAGGCCCACAGGACCAACGACGCAATCGCGCAATAAACAAAGCACATGCTGAGCCAGAACCAGGTATTTTCTAACGGCCACTGGCCTGCCAGGCTTACCTCGCGCGGGTTGAGCGCCATGGGGTAGCCATAGAGGACGGTAAGTCCAATGGGGTGACCGAGGTAGATGGGCAGCGTGTGGGAGCCGATAAACCGCAGTCCGGTGGATAGGACCGGTATATAGGACACGGCCACCGCCACCGCAATTCCCACCGGAACCTCGAAGAACTGCTCTACCATGCGCACGAGAATATGGACGTCATCTCTCACCAGCGCCTCCGTGCCTGGCAACAACCACGTAACCTCGACGGCCCCAGCGTAGCTATCCCACGCGCGGCGGATAAAGAACCCGATGGCGTAGGCCCCAACCATGCCGGAATACGCCCAAAAGCTCCGGTAATCCCACTCGCCTTTGAAGGGGGCCTCGATAGCGGAAGCGAAGGTGGAGATTGCATCCCGGAAATAAGCAGCGGCAACGAAGACGGGAAGGAACATGATGGCCTTCGCGATCGAGGTGAACTGCGCCTGCCATGCGATGAACAGAATAGGGCTAAAACTCAGCGCTAGCGCCGCCCACCCGGGCAGCTTGCGCACGCACCAGAGGAAGATATTGAACAGAATCAGCGAATGCAGAAACCACGCCATGGAATGGCCCACGAGCAGGCTGGCCGTCATCTGGCTGAAATCGAACACGGGATCCCCGAATACCCAGTGGTACTCCACGCGCTTGGTCTGCTGTTCAACCAGTATCCACACCACATAAGGAACAAGGAAGTACCACAGGCGGCGAGTAAAGAGTTCTGCGAAGCTAAAGCGAAAAACCTTTTGCGCGAAGAACCCGCTCACCAAAAAGAACAGGGGCAGGCGCAGTGGGTCGAGCCACACGTTGAAAGCGGCCAACCACGTGTCCTTCGATTCTGGAACCGTAAGCGTGATGTGCAACAGCACGACGCCCAGGATGGAAATCCCTTTTGCTACATCAGGCCACGCTAAGCGTTGAGACGGGGAGGAAGTCACTGACTACCGCGCCTCCGAACTGGGCTCGGCCCCTTCCGGGTAGCCGTGCCCAGCTTGCAGGGACGCCTTCACGTCGGAGGCATAGACGTCGACGTACGGCTCACCGGACAGCTCAGACAACTGCTTCATCACGTAGTCCGTGAAAGCACGCACGGTGGCGTGATCCTGCGGATCAAGGTTGCGCTCAGCGGCCCATGCGTGGGGGTCGATGGGTTCGCCAACGCGCATGCCGACGCGCACCGGACGCGGAACCCACGAACCGATTGGATTAGCCTTCCGGGTGTTGAGCATGGCGATCGGTATTACTGTCTCACCGGTGGTTAGCGCGATGCGGGCCATACCGGTGCGCCCCTTGTAGATGCGCCCATCGGGCGAACGAGTCCCCTCCGGGTAAATTCCGAAGAGATCCCCGCGGCCCAGAATTTTTTGTGCGCTCACCAGCATCGCGTCCCCGGCATCCTTGTTGACGCGATCGATCGGCACCTGCCCCACGGAGCTAAAGAACCACTTTTGCAGGCGGCCAACGAAACCGGGGGTGGTGAAGTACTCACTCTTTGCCAAGAAGGTGATCTGCCGCGGGCACAACAGCGGGAAGTAGAAGGAGTCCATCACCGCTTGATGGGAGGATGCCAAGATTGCCGGACCAGACTCCGGGATGCGATCCATGCCTTCGGACCAAGGGCGGTTCCACACTCGAAGGGCCGGGCCGAAAAAAATGTGCTTAAAGGCCCAGTACCACTTGTTTCGCATCGCTTATAGTCCTATCTGTGTGTGCCGAGCAGGCGGCGCTGCTCGGTGAAAGAAAAATGTGCGGTGTTAACCTCGGTGCTCCTGGCGGGCGAGATCAGCGACTCCGATCATACCTGCCGCCGAACCCAACTTCGCGGTTGCCACTCGGGCCAAAGGCCTGTGACCGGCTCCGACGATCTGCCGAGCCATGGCATCCCGCGCCTGATCGAGGTACAAATCCGCGTCCTTGGACACCCCGCCGCCAATCACGATGAGCTCTGGGTCGAGCACATCTGCCACCATGGACAACCCTTGCCCGAGCCACTGACCGAAGTTCTCCATGACAGCTATCCCCAGCGGATCGCCCTGCCTAGCTGCTGCGGTGATCTCCTCGCCGGAGGGATTCTCCGGCAAGGTGGTGTCATACTCGCCGCGCAGCTCTGCGCAGGTGTCCGGCAAAGCGGTTCCGGAAGCGTAGCGCTCTAAGCACCCGCGCTTGCCGCAGGGGCAGAGGCGCCCGCCTGGCGACACAACAAGGTGCCCGAACTCCGGGGCGGTGCCGAAAGCTCCACGGTAGATTTTTCCCTCAGTAAAAAGCGTGGCGCCAATGCCCGTTCCCACAGCAAAGAAAACCCATTCTTTCGCACCGCGCCCAGCGCCAAAGCGCCATTCGCCCCACGCGGCTGAATTGGCGTCATGCTCAAGGCGGACCGGCACGTCCAAACGCCTGCTGAGGATCTCGCGTACTGGGGCGTTACGCCACGGCAAATGCGGGGCGAAGCGGACAACTTCACACTCGGGATCCAAAAAGCCCGCGAGGGCAAGGCCCACGGCCTCGATGTCATGGGATGCTGCCAAGTTGTCTACGCAGCGCACGATGTCATCTTCGAGTGTCTGCGCTTCCCTGGCCGTGGGGACGCTTGTCGAATCCACAATCTCTCCGGCGGGATTAATCACCGCGGCCCGCAAGTTGGTTCCACCAATATCGAACCCGATGGTGAGGCCGCTGTGGCCACCGTCAGCGGAGGAAGTGTGTTCAAGCATGACTAGTAGGATATACCCCGGCCTGCCCACGATCACATTCCAGAACCTCACGCAATCGTGCGCCCATGATTTCCCACGTCCAGTGCTCCTCCACGTGACGGCGCCCTGCCGCCCCCATGCGGCGGGCCCCGGGGACGTCGCCAAGCAACGTGCACAAGGCCTGCTCAAGTTCCAGAACTGAGGAGCCGCGCACGACGATGCCGGTCTCGGACGTTACTGTTTCCGGTGCACCACCGGAGTCACCCGCAATGACCGGCAACCCCGCCGCTTGTGCTTCTAGGTAAACGATGCCGAGGCCCTCGACGTCGAGTCCCCCACCCCGCGTGCGCGCCGGCATGGCAAACACATCGGCAGCATGAAGCGCCAACTGCAATTCTTCGGTGTCCCGCGCCTCCTGCAACACCGCGTCGGGGCAGTACAGACGCGCTAGCTCGCGCAGTGTCTGCTCATAGCGTCCGCGACCGATGATGAGTACCTGGGCGTCCGGGAAGCGTGCCCGTACCGCCGGCATCGCCCGCAAGAGCTGGTCCTGGCCTTTGCGGGGAACCAAGCGGGAGATGCACACGATGACGGGCCCTGGGCCGAGTCCAAAGCGCTCCCGCGCGCTCTGCTTTTCTCCCTCCGTGGCCGGAGTGAAGTCTTCCAGATTAACCGCAGAAGGCAAGTGCACCCAGCGCGCATGGGTACCAAACGCGGGTTCCAACCTGGTACGCGTGTAGTCCGAGATATACGTGATGACATCGGCATGCTGACCAATGCGACGCAGGGCCTGCCGGGCTATGGGAAGCATGGACCAGCCCACCTCGTGACCGTGCGTCGTGGCAACGATCCGGCGAGCGCCCGCCGCCCGGGCCTCCGGCGCCATAAGGGCAAGCGGGGCTGCCGCCCCAAACCACACGGTCTCGATATCGTATTCACGAATCAGACTCTGCATCCGGCGCGCGGTGGCTGGTGTCGGAAGCATGATGGTGCGTGGCCAGCGAACCACGGTATACGGCAGCGTCGCGTCATACTCGGCAGCGGCGTCACCATCTTGGGTCGAGGCGAAGACGACGACGTCCTCCGGGTTGAGGGTTGCCAGAAAATCTCGAAGATAAGACTGAATACCGCCGATGGTGGGCGGGAAATCATTCGTTACTAGGAGTGTGCGCGCCATGGCCTAGTAGCGGACGGCGCCTTGAACGGGCATGGAATGAAGCGGCACCACTGCCACGGGAACGCCATAGGTGGAGGCGTGAACCACCTGACCGTCGCCGATATACATTCCCACGTGGGTAATGCCGGCGTAATAGCCCACAATGTCTCCGGGCTGTAGTTCATCGATCGGTACTGGGGTGCCGCCGGCAATCTGCGCCTGCGAGGTGCGCGGGATACTCTTCCCCATCTGCTGATAGCTCCACACCATCAGGCCGGAGCAATCGAACACATCAGGGCCCGTTGCTCCCCAGCCATACGGGGCACCAATGCGGGTGAGTGCTGCTTGGACAGCGGCGGATCCCGAACCATCGGCCAACGCAGCTAAGTCAAGGTCGGCAGAGCCGCCAAAGTGCTCAACCCATGCCTGGCGCGCCTCAGGGCTCAAGCCATCAACCTTGGTTTCGAGCTCCTTCTGCTGCTCTTCCAGGTCAGCCTGCTCCTTGAGAACCGCATCGCGCTGTGCCTGCAGCTCGTCGCGCTTGAGGCGCGCTTCCTCAGTAGCATCGACTGCCTGCTGATGCGCCTCGTCGGCTGCGGCGGCGGCAGCCACCATGGCTTCCTCTTCACGCTTGGCAGCCTTCGTCAAAGCCCCCAGGTACCCCATGCGCTCGACCGCGCTAGCTACGTCGTTGGCATCAAGGGCTGCCGACACTGGCGTTGCCGCGCTTCGGCGGTAGCGCGATTGCGCCAGGGAATCGATCCGCTGCTGTTGCTCAGCTACAACCACGAAGGCGTCTTCGGAATTGCGCTGCGCCTCCTCAGCCTTGCGTTCCAGCTCGCCGATCTCCTTCTCCGATTCTGCGAGCTCATCCTCAAGTCCCTTGACTTCCTCGCCCTTGGCGGAAACGCGCTGGGCGACGTCCGCCATGCGCTCAATGAGATCGCTCAGATCCTCGGGTGCCTGCTCCCCTGCCGCTTCGTGCGGTTGCTCTCGGAGGAACTCTTGAGCCACTGCAGATGGCGACAGGACGGCCACCGGAGCCGCACCCACAACGATTGCAGCGACGGCACACGCAATGCCACGACGCGACATGAATACCCCCGAAACTTAGAGAAGGTTAATAGATGACTGAATTATACCCTCAGTCAAGGAAAAGCATAACGGCTTCTAGAATAGCCGAACCCCTTCCCCACCCTCGCCATCAACATGGCAAGAGCAGCGGAAGGGGTTAGCCAAACTGCCGGGTTCGCTTAGAAGCGAACAGCGGAGTGAATCGGCATGTAGTTCAGGGAGCGCTCGCCGACCGGGGTGCCGGAGTTCAGCGCGTCAATGATGGTGCCGTGGCCGGTGTAGATACCAACGTGGGATGCACCGGAGTAGTAGACGATGATGTCGCCCGGCTGCAGGGCATCGAGAGAAACCGGGGTACCCGCGGAAGCCTGCGCCTGGGAGGTGCGCGGAATGGACACGCCAGCCTGGCGGTAAGCCCACGAGGTCAGACCAGAGCAGTCAAAAGCGCTCGGGCCGTTGGCGCCATAGACGTACGGGGAACCGACGGCGGAGCGAGCAGCCTCGAGAACCTTCTCGCCCACGGACTGAACCGGTGCCGGCGCCGGAGCCTCAGCTACCGGAGCCTCCACAGCAGCGGCGTAGCCAGCACCCTGGTCAGCCTTGAAGGCCGGGATGTAACGGTCAATGTTCGGCAGTTGCTTGATATTCGGGACGTTCTCCAGACCAGCAACCTCGAAGCGGATATCGGTCTCCGGGACGACAACCTCAGCTGCATTAGCAGCAGCCGGGACGGTAACAGCTGCGGTTGCAGCAACAGCAGCAGTGGATGCGATGCGACGGGTGTTCAGGTTGCCCTGACGACGGTGCTTAGCCACGAATTTAAACTCCAAATCTTCCTGCGCGCCTACTTTCGCTCACTAGGAGAAGGCAATCCATATGACCACTCTCCACATGACGCGAACAAAAGCTCTGACCCAAGGGCGGGCCTAGCGTTCGACGATGACCCGTTCCTGTAGGGCCATCTCCGCTCGGCCCCCGGATGTTTAGGAGGGGCCAGACGCGGCGCTTAATTCTTCAGTTCGTATTGAGCACCGGTGATGTGTACACCGTGGCGGTAACTCAATGTCTCGAATAGGTTACGAAATCATCACGAGCGATGTCGAGTCAGAAACGCAAAACCGGCTTCGTTACCGTCCCGTTATCAAATGGAAACCTAAACGACACGACGCCCAACGATCTCAGTTCATTACACAAGCGCGACAGGCAGATACTTGCCTTCACCTGCAATAACCCAGAGGGGTTTTCACTTCACACCGCTAGACCTTAGCACCGACCTAAAGCCCCAAAGAGCGCCCAAAAATATACGATGTAACCTTCATCACACTCGTGTAACTCGGCGTCACATCGACCCCATTTGACCCACTACCCTCTCCTGAAACCATGCAACAAAGTGGTTCTCTCCTGCGGTTTTTATGTCGACCGCGTCACTCCCCCAGGCAAATGAGAGGCCTCCGCATCGCCGTATAGCACCTCGATTCCCGGAAATCAGACAAACTAAGAAGAGGTTAACTACGGGTTAACACCTTGACGAGCAAGCAACGCAAACTTGCGAGCCCGCTCTCCCACCCAGCTCGGCGCCCGCAGACCGCTGCTCTGACAGCGGGTACGTAGACGGCCTTACAACTACCCTAAAGCACACGCTCTAGAGGCCTAGGCATGAAAGAACGCTGTATCTAACGAACTCCCCTGGGACGCCCTTCGCGCTCACCTAGCGTGCTCGCGGCGGGGTCTAATGCTTCTTCAACCAAGACAGCTCCAACCTGACGTAGGCCAATTAAGTGCGAAGAAATCCCGCCCCACCGCCGAACAACACTGGGCAATACTGCCAAGAGTGACGTCAAGGTTTACTCACCCACCCATGACCCAGGTCGGTTCACGACGACCTTTCCGTAGTGCACTGCCCATCTCTTCGCGAAACGGATTACCTTCTTTGAGCTCCTCCAACGCCCAACGTCTGGGGGCCTTTATTGACACGCCTGAGGCATCTGACAAAAGGCGTCTGGCAAAAGGCATCAGTCGTAAGGCGTTTTGACGGCTAAAAACGCCATTTACTCATGGCAGATGGCGTCTTCAGACCCAAAAATGCCTTTTGTCAGATGCCTTGTGCAAGTACGCCCTCCTGACTTAGCTCAGCTTCCGAAATGAACAAATGAACCAGGCCGGCTCCAAGGGCCCAGTTCGCGGCCCCGCGACTAAAGGAAATGAGAACGCAAAAGCCCGTTCCTATTCTCTTGTGTGATGGAGAAAGGAACGGGCTCTGTGAGCGTGTTTCAGCGAGTGATGGCGCTAGATGCGGCCATTCTCCTCGTCTTCGCGGCGGTTAGCCTCGTTGAGCTGACGGAACATCTCCGCCTCCTCAGCGTGGTTCTCGTGGCGAATTTCATTGACTCGGGAGACGATAGCGGAGTCATCGGAAGAGAAGATGCCCTGTGTCTCGGAGTCGGCCAGACCAAGCTGGTTGAGCTGCTTCGGAACCGGAGCGCCGGCGTACTCGAGCGGAACCGGGTGGCCGTGCTCGTCCACCGGACCAAGCGGCTGGTGAACCTCGATGAAGGCACCGTTCGGCAGCTGCTTAATGACACCGGTCTCGATACCGTGCTCCAGCACCTCACGGTCGGAGCGCTGCAGACCAACGCAGATGCGGTAGGTCATGAAGTATGCAATCGGCGGCAGGACAATCAGACCGATACGGCCAACCCAGGTCATCGCATTCAGCGAGATCTGGAAGAAGTGTGCCACGTGGTCGTTACCACCAGACAGCGTTACCAGCAGGAAGAAGACGATAGCAGCTGCACCGATAGCGGAGCGAACCGGAACGTCACGCGGGCGCTGCAGGAGGTTGTGGTGAGCGTCGTCGCCAGTCAACTTCTTCTCAATGAAGGGGTAGGCGAAGAGCAGGACAACCATGAGACCACAGAGCAGTGCAACCCAGAACGCAGACGGGATGGTGTAGTTACCGATGTAGAGCTCCCATGCAGGCATGACACGAGCAACACCGTCAGTCCACAGCATGTAGATATCCGGCTGGGAACCAGCGGAGACCTGGGACGGGTTGTACGGGCCAAGGTTCCAGATGGCGTTAATCGTCATGAGACCGGAGATGAGCGCCAGGACACCGGCAACCATCATGCCCATGCCGATTGCCTTGGTGGCGAAGACCGGCATAATACGGACACCCACGACGTTGTTCTCAGCGCGACCCGGTCCAGGGAACTGGGTGTGCTTCTGGAACCAGACCATGATGAGGTGAGCTGCGATAAGGCCCAGGATGATGCCCGGGATAACCAGCACGTGCAGGATGTAGAAACGGTCCAGCATGAGGTCGGACGGGAAGTCGCCACCGAAGATGGCCCAGTGCAGCCAGGTACCGATGATCGGCAGGCCCAGGATGATGGCGGACATGATTCGCAGACCAACACCGGAGAGCAGGTCATCCGGAAGGGAGTAGCCGAGGAAGCCCTCGACCATGCCCAGAAGGATAAGCGCGCAACCGATAATCCAGTTGGCCTCACGCGGGCGACGGAATGCGCCGGTGAAGAAGATGCGCAGCATGTGGGCAATCATGGACATCATGAACATGAGTGCTGCCCAGTGGTGCATCTGGCGCACAAACAGACCGCCGCGGACCTCAAAGGAGATATCGAGTGCCGTTGCGTAGGCGCGAGACATCTCCACGCCGTTCAGCGGGGTGTACCCACCGTCGTAGATGACCTTCGTAATTGAAGGATCGAAGAACAGCGCGAGGTAGATACCGGTCAGCAACAGGATGATGAAGCTGTACAGTGCCATCTCACCGAGCATGAAGGACCAGTGAGTGGGAAAGACTTTGTTGAGCTGGGTACGCAGGACGCCGGCAGCGGAGTACCGCTCGTCCATGTTGTTACCCATCTGTGCAAGTTTGTTACTCATTATGACTTACGCTCCCAGAATGCAGGTCCGACGGGCTCGATGAAGTTGCCCTTAGCAATGAGGTAGCCCTCATCGTCCACATCAATCGGCAGCTGCGGCAGTGCACGGGCTGCCGGGCCGAAGACCGGCTTACCGTAGTGCAACGCGTCGAACTGCGACTGGTGGCACGGGCAGAGAATGCGGTTGGTCTGTGCCTCGTACAGCGAGGTCGGGCAACCAATGTGGGTACAGATCTTGGAGTAGGCGTAGTAATCGCCGTAGTGGAAGTCTTCCTGACCCTTGCGCTCGATAGCCTTCTTGGCATCATCGTTGCGCAGGCGGATGAGCATCACAGCGTTGCGGTTACCGTGGATCGAGTGCATGTGGTTCTCGTAGACGTCCTTGTCCTCGGAGTACTCTGCACCGTCGTTGACATCCTCCGCAGCCAGCGGGAAGACAGTCTCCATACCGCCTGCAGCCAGATCCTCCGGACGCACGCGCACCAGGCGGGTGACGCCACGGGTGGTGTAGTGCGAGCCGGACTCGCCTTCGTGCATTTCGGCGATAGTACCGGTATCGCGAGCGAGGTAGAGCTTGACGCCCTTCTCGTGCAGAGTCCAACCGGAGGTCCACAGGGTGCCGTCACCCATGTAGTTCAACTCGTGGCGCTTCTTCCACGGGTTGTTGATGGCACCACCCAGCGGAGCAATCACGGTCAAGCCGAACAGAACGCTGGCACCGCCAAGCAGTCCCTTGATGGTGGAACGGCGACCCAGAGTCGAGGTGTTCCAGGAGTCGTTCAGAAGCGCGGTCAGCGTGCGGCGGTCGACTTCATCGGAAGGACCGTCGTGGCGGCGCTGAACCGAGATCTCCTCGGGGAGGATCTTCTTGACGTACTGAACGATGGCAAAGCCCAAGCCCAAGATGCACAGACCAGAGGTCAGGCCCAGCAACGGCGTGTAGAGGGTGTGCCACCACAGGCCGTCCTCGCCCAGCATCTTGTACTCCCACGGCCAGAAGAGGTAGACGGCCAGGAAGGCAATGCCCATCAGGACGGAAATGATGAGCCAGAAGGTGACGTTTGCAGCGGCACGCTTCTCGGCGGGATCGCCCTCTACCGGGAAGCGCTCCTTACGGAACGCAACGGTAACATCGTCCAGCTCGGTACCGAGGGCTGCGAGCTCGTCGTTGCTCATAGCATCGAGCTCTTTGCGAGAGTAATTCTTCTTTACGTTGCTCATGAGCGAGATCCAATCCACATAGCGGCAACGCACAGAAGGCTGATGCCGATGATCCACATTGCCAGGCCCTCAGCCACCGGACCGAGGCCGCCAAGCGACCAACCAGCCGGAGACGGGGTTTCCTTCGCAGACTTGAGGTAGGCGATGATGTCCTTCTTCTCATCGGCGGTCAGCTGACGGTCAGAGAACTTAGGCATGTTCTGCGGACCGGTCAGCATTGCCTGGTAGATCTCCTGCTCGTTGGCCGGGTCGAGCGGCGGAGCGAACTTACCGGAGGAAAGAGCGCCTCCCCTACCGGTGAAGTTGTGGCAGGACGCGCAGTTCATACGGAAGAGCTCGGAGCCCTTTGCTACGTCCTCGGCCTGGATCTGGCCGTTGTAGTTAGCACCACGCAGGGACTCCTGCGCAACAGAGCCGTCCTCGTCGTAGACGATGTCGGCGCCGCCACCGTTGGCAGCTACGTAGGCGGCAAGCGCCAGGGTCTGCTGCTCGGTGTAGCGCGGAGTCTTGCGCTCAGCCTGAGCGTCGTTGGACATCATCGGCATACGACCGGAGTGCACCTGGAAGTACACAGAGCCGGCACCGATACCAACGAGGGACGGGCCGCGGTCCTGGATACCCTGCAGGTTGGCACCGTGGCAGGTGATACAAGCGACTTCGTAGATGTCCTTGCCCTCTTGAACGAGTGCCTGGTCATCCTTGGCAGCGGTAGCCACCTGTGCGTCAGGGGTCAGGGCAGAAGCCAAGACACCTGCGCCGGTAAGCCCGATGCTCAGTGCAAAGACGCCAGCAAGCGTGCGCTTCGCCTTGCGGCGACGGCGGGTCTTCTTAGCCGCGGCAGTGGTGTCTTCCACTGCGGCGGGCTGCTGGATGTTATCCATCATTTTCCTTTAGATAACTCGTACATGGAGATGAATGACTGTAGGCCGGTTATTCTCCGGCGACTACGGCCTACTGAACTAGGTAGATGACTACGAACACGCCGATCCACACAACGTCAACGAAGTGCCAGTAGTAAGACACTGCCATTGCCGCGGTGGCCTGTGCAGGCGTGAACTTGGAGCGGGCAATTCGCGCCAAGATAATTCCGAAGGCGATCAGACCCGCAGTCACGTGTGCCGCGTGGAACCCGGTCAGGATATAGAAGACCGAACCAAAGACACTGGACTGAACAGTGAGACCTGCCATGATCAACTCTGTCCACTCGAACGCCATGATGCCCAAGAAGACAACACCCAACGCGATGGTTACCGAGTACCAGAGTCGGAGCTTGTAAACGTCACCCCTTTCTGCTGCAAACACGCCGAACTGAGAGGTCACGGAGGAAAGAACCAGGACACTCGTAATGAGGAAGCCCATGGGCACGTTGATGTGCGCCGTGTGCTCTGCCCAGTCACCCTCCTGGCCGTTCGCACGCGAGGTGAACCACATCGCGAACAGTCCAGCAAAGAACATCAATTCCTGAGACAGGAACACGATGGTGCCGACGCTGACCATGTTGGGTCGGTTCAGCGCGGCAACACGTGGTGCTGCCATACCTTGGTTAGAAACTACGCTCGTCACGCATAACAGTATGGCTGGTCTGACCGCATAAGTCATCTCATTTCCCCCCGATTTTTTTGAGGCCACGACCTAGACCTTCACAGTTTTCACCCCAGGCAGGAACCATAGAGCTCCCAGGAGGTAGTCGGGAACTTTTTAGCGCGCTTTACGACGCCCCATCCCTGCAGGTAGTGAGACTTGGCAACGCCAGTTGTGAAGCCAGCAACAGGTCAAGAAGAGGTACGTTTTGCCCGCAATCCGAAACCGGTCGGACCAACGCTAATGAGATAAATCACACCCGCCACCGCGGGCGAAAGTGCAGGACTGCAACTTTCGGATGACCCCCGTAAAAATGGCCGTTAACGTGCTGGAATTCTAAGCACAGACCTAGAGTTACACACTTTCGGCAAGCCACCCGCTCCCCCAGCACTCCACCCAAATCGAAATTTTTTCTCCCTTTTGGGAACTTTCCGCAACGCACTACGACGCAGTCTTCTCAACGACAAAGCCTCCGCCACTAGGTGTGGCGGAGGCGTGAGAAGTCGTGACGCTAGAAAGCGCGGCAGAAAAGGTTAAGCCTTAGTGCTTTTCCTTCGGAAGGCCATACTGCAGGGACAGGCCAGTCACGGAGGTGACGAGCAGGACTGCGCCCAGGATGATCATCCAGAAGTAGAGGAAGATGATGCCAAGACCCAGCACTGCGATGGAGCCGGTCATGCACAGCGGCCAGATGGAGCTCGGAGAGAAGAAGCCAAGGATACCGGCTGCGTCTTCAGTCTCCGCCTCTTCCCAATCCTCCGGCGCGATGTCGGAGCGGTTATCGGTGAAGTGCAGGTAGCCGCCCAGCATGAGGCAGAGCAGCATAGCGAGGACCAAGCCCACGATGCCGACCCACTCGGTGCCGTACATGTAGCCATCATCCTTGACGTAGTTAACGCCAATGACGTAGACGATGAGCGACACGAAGAGGTAGGTCGCGATGGAATAAAAGACCTTAGATGTTGCACGCATTTTCTATCAGTTCCTTTTCTTATGCCGCTTCAGCGGTGTCGACAAAGTTGTCGGCATCGCGGGTGTCGCGCAGAGAGTTGAACGGAGCGGTGGTAACTGCGTAGGGCTCTTCACCGATGTGCTCGAGAGCCTCGGCGTTGGTTGCCTGCGGGTTCTCCTCACGGAACTTGAGGTACTCGTTGAAGTCTGCGCGGTCAACGACGCGAATCTCAAAGTTCATCATGGCGTGGTAGGTACCGCACATCTCAGCACAGCGACCAACGAAGGCGCCCTTTTCCTCAATCTTCTCTACCTGGAAGCGACGCTCCTGGGAGTTGTTCTCCGGGTGCGCGTAGGCATCGCGCTTAAACAGGAACTCCGGAACCCAGAAGGAGTGGGAAACATCGCCGGAGGCGAGACGGAACTCGATCGGGGTGTCAACCGGGAGAACCAGAACCGGAACCTCTTCGGTGGTACCAACAGTCTCAATCTTGTTGAAGTTGAGGTAGGAGATGTCACCGGTGGACTTACCGTGAATCGGGTTCGGGTTCGGGGTGCCCTCCGGGTCGAGGGAGGATTCCTCGGCAAGCTTCTGACGCTCAGCATCGGCGCCATCGTAGTTCTCGCCATCAACCTTGTTCTCGGCGTAACCGAACTTCCAGTTCCACTGGAAGGCGGTAACGTCCACGGTCACCTCAGGGTTCTTGTCCAGCGCCGTAACCTTCTGCTGAGCCTGAACAGTGAAGAAGAACAGTCCCATGATGATCAGAATCGGGATAATGGTCAGAGCCATCTCCAGCGGCACGTTGTACTGCAGCTGCTTCGGGAACTCGCCCTTGCCGGCCTTCTCAGCCTTCTTCGCATTCCAGCGGAAGATAGCGGTGAGGAACAGGCCCCACATGATGAAACCGATGATCCATGCAGCAACCCAGACCCAGATCCAGAAGTTGTACATCGAGGTCGCTTCAGGGGTAATACCCTTCGGCCAACCCATGCCTAGGAGGTTCTCAACTGCCGTCGGCGCTGCGACGTCACAACCCGCAAGGGCTAGACCGCCCAAAGCTATGACGCCCGCTAGGCCTGCCTTACGGCCGAGGTTGCGCTGCTTACGCTGTCCCACGTGTGTTCTGCCTTTCTGTGCACACAAACTTCTCGAATACTCACAGAGCATTCCTACCCAATCAGAATAGAGCATCCTGCCTGATTTTCAGGCCTTTTCGCTGGACTGTTTGGGCGTTGGACCTGTCCTATAAGTAGTGAACGTACGGAATGTTACCGGCCCACCTGCACAAGATCACGCCAGCTCCCCCAGCCTCCCCCTCCCGGCTATGACCCAATTCACAAGCCGCACACCCCTGCATCATCCGAAAGTTCGCACCCTAACGGGGAACGCGGCGCGGGGTTCGCAGATCGTTTGGCCGCGGCCGTAAAGTGTTCCGGAGATGAACCTTGATCTATAAGGAGAAGCAAGCTTATGTGCGGACTCTGCGCGCTACTGAGCGCCGATCGCAACGCCGCCCAGCACCTGGAAGCTCTTGAACAGTCTCTTCAGTGCATGCGCCACCGCGGCCCGGACGCTGCCGGAACCTGGCACGACGATGATGCGGCTTTTGGCTTTAACCGCCTATCTATCATCGACCTCGAACACTCCAATCAGCCGCTCCGCTGGGGCCCCGAGGACAACCCCGAGCGCTATGCCCTTACCTTCAACGGCGAAATCTATAACTACGTAGAACTCCGCGAAGAGCTCAGTGCCGCCGGCTATACCTTCAACACCGAGGGTGACGGCGAGCCCATCGTCGTGGGCTATCACCACTGGGGTAAGGACGTCGTAGAGCACCTGCGTGGCATGTTTGGCTTCGTTATCTGGGATACCGAAACGCGCACGATGTTTGCCGCCCGCGACCAGTTCGGCATCAAGCCGCTCTACTACGCCACCACCAAGGAGGGCACGGTCTTCGCCTCGGAGATGAAGTGCATCCTTTCGATGGCCGACTCGCTCGGTCTAGACCTCAGCCTTGATAGGCGCGCCATCGAGCACTACGTAGACTTGCAGTACGTGCCTGAGCCAGAGTCCCTCCACGCCAATATTCGCCGCGTCGAGTCTGGCTGCACCGTGACGCTTCGCCCTGGCGAAGAAGTTGTATCGGAGCGCTACTTTAAGCCCCGCTTCCCCATCCAACCCGTCAAGCAGGGCGAGGAGCAGCAGCTCTTCGATAGGATCGCCCGGGCGTTGGAGGATAGCGTCGAGAAGCACATGCGTGCGGACGTCACCGTCGGCTCCTTCCTCTCCGGTGGCATTGATTCCACCGCCATCGCAGCTCTGGCCAAGCGCCACAACCCAGACCTACTCACCTTCACCACGGGATTCGAGCGCGAGGGCTACTCCGAGGTGGATGTCGCCGCCGAGTCCGCCGCGGCGATCGGTGTGGAGCACATCGTCAAGATCGTCTCCCCTGAGGAGTATGCCGACGCTGTACCGAAGATCATGTGGTACCTGGACAACCCCGTCGCGGACCCTTCCCTCGTTCCGCTGTACTTCGTGGCCCAGGAAGCCCGCAAGCACGTCAAGGTGGTGCTCTCCGGCGAAGGTGCGGACGAGCTCTTCGGCGGCTATACCATTTATAAGGAGCCTCTCTCCCTGGCTCCGTTCGAGAAGATCCCCTCCCCGCTGCGTCGCGGCCTGGGCAAGCTCTCACAGGTACTCCCCGAAGGAATGAAGGGCAAGTCCCTGCTCAACCGCGGTTCGATGACCATGGAGGAGCGCTATTACGGCAATGCACGTTCCTTTAACTTCGAGCAGCTCCAGCGGGTGCTCCCCTGGGCCAAGCCGGAGTGGGATCACCGCGAGGTCACCGCACCAATCTACGCGCAATCACAGGACTTCGACCCGGTAGCCCGCATGCAGCACCTCGACCTGTTTACGTGGATGCGCGGCGACATCTTGGTCAAGGCCGACAAGATGAACATGGCCAACTCCCTAGAGCTGCGCGTTCCTTTCCTCGACAAGGAAGTGTTTAAGGTCGCGGAAACTATCCCCTACGACCTCAAGATTTCGCACGGGACGACCAAGTACGCGCTGCGCAAGGCCATGGAGCAGATCGTTCCCCCGCACGTGCTGCACCGCAAGAAGCTGGGCTTCCCGGTTCCGATGCGCCACTGGCTGGCCGGCGATGAGCTCTACGGCTGGGCCCAGGATCAGATTACCGAGTCCCAGACCGAGGACATCTTCAACAAGAAGGAAGTTCTGGAGATGCTCAAGGAGCACCGCGACGGTGTATCCGATCACTCACGCCGTTTGTGGACGGTGCTGTCCTTCATGATTTGGCACGGCATCTTCGTCGAAGACCGCATCGACCCGAAGATCGAGCAGCGCGACTACCCCGTGAAGCTCTAGTTCAAACAACAAAACTGACGGAGCCCTCGCCGCACACTGCGGACGAGGGCTTCATCGTTTTGTCAACGTGACTTTACTTGAATTTAATTGAAGGAATCACCGCAAGCGCAGGAGCCGCCAGCGTTGGGGTTATCGATGGTAAAGCCCTGGGCCTCAATGGTGTCGGAGAAGTCAATCTTGGCGCCGGTGAGGTACGGGATAGACATCTTGTCTACGACGAGGTTAACGCCGCCAATGGTGTCCACCTTGTCACCATCCAAGGTGCGGTCATCGAAGTAGAGCTGGTAGCGCAGACCCGCGCAGCCGCCTGGCTGGACAGCAATGCGCAGTGACAGATCGTCGCGGCCTTCCTGCTCAAGCAGGGACTTTGCCTTGGCGGCAGCGGCCTCGGTCAGGATAACTCCGGTTGCAGACGCGGGAGCGGTCATGATTTCTCCTCTTATATATGCGGAATTTTTCTGGAGCCCACCCTACCCCCTCACAGGTGAGGAAGAAAGGATGCCTCACAGTTCACTAGTGGTTCACAGGTGTCCTGTTCCCTAACCACAACGCTCTCTCCCGCGGGCCTATTCCCGTTATGTCTGCTAGACCTTGTACGCTAAACAGCGTGAAACTTCCGTGGCAAAAAGATGACAAGACTTCTTCCCCCGCCGAGCAAACCCCGGCGCCGGAAGAGCAACCCGCCGCCGAGAAACCGCACCGCAAGGGCTACACGCCGCCGAAGGGCCGCCCCACGCCCAAGCGTGATGCGCAGGAAATCGCCCGCGGCGTCAAGCGTGATCCCCGGGGGATGTCGGACGCGCAACGCTACCAGCATCGCAAGGAGCTTAAGGCTTCCATGTCCAAGGCGGAATGGAAGGAATATAAGCGTAAGGAGCGCGCTGAGTCCCGCGAACGTAACAAGGTGGCACAGGAGCGCATGGCCGCTGGCGACGAGCGCTACTTGCTCGCCCGCGATAAGGGCGAGGTCCGCCGCTACGTACGCGATTGGGTAGATTCCCGCCGCTTCATTAACGAGTGGGTCATGCCCTTTGCCATCGTGCTGCTGGTGCTCATGTTCGTCAGCACCCGGGACCCTCGCCTGTCGCAGATCATCTCTATCGGCGCGATGGCGGTCATCGTTGTCTTTGCCGTCGAAGGTTTCTGGCTCGCGCGCAAGTGCAACAACGCCGTGCGTCTCAAGTTCCCCGGCACCACCGAGGCCGGTTTTGGTCTGGGCTTCTACGCGTACTCCCGCGCCTCCCAGCCGCGCAAGTGGCGCACCCCGCGCCCGCAGGTGGAGCGCGGAGCCACTGTCTAAACCGGAGGACACATGCCTGAATTCACCGCGGTTCCCCAGCTGCGCCCTTCAACCGCAGCTCAACCAAATCGCGTAGCCGAAATTGCCGCGTGGTTGGCGGCAGCGCAGGATTCCCCGCAGGCGAAGCCCCTTCAGCGCCCCCGAGCCATCGTCTTTGAGGGCGCTGATGCCAACGTTGTACCCACTGTCGACGGTGCAGAAGCCACAGAGCACTCCCTCAGCGATGCAGATCGGTGGCGCGATAATCTCTTCAGCGCTGCGCAGCGGGCAGGAGCGGGCATCGACTTCGTCGAATGCAGCGCAGAGTCCACCAGCACTGAGCCTGGTGCCCCCTCTGCCGCTATGTCCCCGGCAGAGTGCGAGTCACACATCGAACTCGGCATGGCTACGGCTGACCGAGAGATCGATTCGGGCACTGATCTGCTCATCACGTCTGATTTTGGTATCGGCGCAAGCACAGTCGCCGCCAGCGTCATGGGCCGGATTACCCATACCGAACCGGTGGCGATTGTGGGGACGAATACTCTGGCCAGCGGTATTACGGATGCGATGTGGAAGGCCCGCGTGAGCGTTGTGCGTGACTCGATGTTCCGCGCCCGCAACCTGGAGGGCTGGGAGGTCGTGCAGACCATCGGCTCCCCGAATCTCGCAGCGCTGGCGGGTTTCATCGCGCAGGCCACGGCGCGGCGAACGCCAGTGCTTATCGACGGCCCCCTGGCCGCCACCGCCGCCGTCCTGGCCGAGCGCACCGCGCCCGGCGTGAGAGGCTGGCTGCGCGCAGGGACGACCACCCCCGAACCGGCGTATGCGCTTGCTCTCAAAGAGCTGGGACTAACCCCACTGCTTGATTTAAACCTGAGCGAAGGTTTCCCCCTCGGCGCGCTCGCGGCCTTGCCGCTGGTGCAGCTGGCCGCCGAGCTTGCCTAAGCGAATTGCGCTCTAAGCCTCCACCAGCGTGTGCAGCCAGCCGTGGGTATCCTCCACGGACCCGCGCTGGATGCCGGTGAGGCGCTCGCGCAGAGCCATCGTCGTAGCGCCGGCCTCATCGTTGTTGATGTGGAAATCGGTCTCGTCGCCCATGACGTGGCCCACCGGGGTAATAACGGCTGCGGTGCCGCAGGCAAAGGCCTCCACCATGGCGCCGGAAGCAACGTCCTGCTCCCACTCCTTGTAGGTGATGCGGCGCTCTTCGACCTTCAGCCCCATGTCCTTAGCAACCTGCAGAAGCGAGGCGCGGGTAATGCCCGGCAGCAGCGAACCCGACAGCGCCGGGGTCACCAGGGTTTGGTTGCCTTCCTCGCCGTAGACAAAGGCCAGGTTCATGCCACCCATTTCCTCGATGTAGGTGCGGTCGATGGCGTCCAGCCACACCACCTGGTCGCAGCCCTTCTCCGCGGCCTGCGCCTGGGCGAGCAGTGAGGCCGCATAATTGCCGGCGAACTTGGCCGTGCCCGTGCCGCCGGGAGCAGCGCGGACGTAGTCGGTGGATAGCCAGACGGACACCGGCTTGATGCCGCCGGAGAAGTACGCGCCTGCCGGGGAGGCGATGACGACATAGCGGTAGGAGTGCGCCGGGTGCACGCCCAGGGACACATCGGTGGCGATCATGAAAGGGCGGAAATACAGGGCTGCCTCGCCGCCAGCTTCGGGGACCCAGGCCTGGTCGATGTCGACAAGCTGGCGCAGGGACTCAATGAACTCCTCTTCCGGCAGCTGCGGCATAGCCATGCGCTCAGCGGAAGCCTGCAGACGCTGCGCGTTCTGCTCCGGGCGGAAGGTGGCGATGCTGCCATCTGGCTGGCGGTAGGCCTTGATGCCCTCGAAGATGGCCTGGCCATAGTGGAAGACGGTGGACGCCGGATCCATGCTAAACGGCGCGTAGGGGCGTACCTGCGCGTCGTGCCATCCCTTGTCCTCAGTCCAGTCAATCGTCACCATGTGGTCGGTGAAGTACTTACCAAAGCCCGGGTTCGCCAGAATCTCCTGCAGGCGCTCCGGGGAGGTGGGGGTTTCAGTTCGCGTCACGGTGTAATTCAACATGGATTACAGCGTACTCCTTAGCCCCCTATAGAGATGCAGAAATGCCCTAGCTAGATCACCACTCCTTGAGTCCACTCGGCGAGCCCACAAGCCCCGCTGCCACCCCACCCCACTCCCACCGTAATCCCACTGTAATCCCAGTACGTTCCACACCATAGACACGGGTAGTGTGTGAGGAGTATCCCATTGTCACTTTTCTCAAGGAGGACATCGTGGCTTCTTCCACGTTCGAACTGCCCGCACGCGGCTCTTTCCCCACCGTTGAGCTGGCCAAGAAGGCTCCCAAGCAGGCAGATGCCCTGCTGATCGCCACCTTCGCCGGCGAGGAGGGACTCGAGGTGCCGGGCACCTCTCTTCTCAGCTCGTCCGCACTGCGCTCGACGTACGAGGCTCTCGCGGCCGTGGGCGCGACGGGCAAGGCCGGGGAAATCGTGAAGGTTCCCGCCCCGCAGAAGGCAGGGGCTGCGCAGGTCATTGCGCTGGGCTTGGGCGATGTCGAGGAACTCGACGCCGAGGCCCTGCGCCGCGCCGCCGGCTCCGTGGCCCGCGCCACCGCAGGCGTGGGCACCATCGTGACCAGCCTGGCGGACTTCGGCGTTTCTGCTGCTGTCGAGGGTCTCATCCTCGGCGGCTACGCTTATCGCGGCATTCGCTCCACCGAACTGGAGGAGAAGGAACAACCAGCCACTTTCGTGGTGGTGGCTGATAAGTCTGTCTCCGAAGAATTCGAGGCAGCCCGCACCGTGGCCGAGTCTGTCTTGCTTGCCCGCGACCTCGTGAATGCCCCCGCCAACGAGCTCTACCCGGAGTCCTACGCCGCATTCCTTTCCGGCCAGGCAAAGGAAGCCGGTCTTGACGTCGAGGTGCTCGATGAAAAGCAGCTGGAGAAGCAGGGCTTCGGCGGCATCCTCGCGGTAGGCAAGGGTTCTGCCCGCCCGCCGCGTCTGGTGCGCCTGAGCTGGAAGCCCAAGAAGGCCAAGAAACACGTGGCTCTTGTAGGTAAGGGCATTACCTTCGATACCGGCGGTATCTCCCTGAAGCCGGGCAATGGCATGTGGGACATGATCTCTGACATGGGCGGCTCTGCTGCGATGGCGGCCACCATCATCGCGGCGGCCAAGCTGAAGCTGCCGGTTCAGATCACCGCTACCCTGCCGCTGGCTGAGAACATGCCGGGCTCTGGTGCTACCCGCCCGGGAGATGTCATTACCCACTACGGCGGCCTGACTTCCGAGGTCCTCAACACCGACGCTGAGGGCCGCCTCGTGCTGTCGGACGCCATCGCGCGCGCCAGCGAGGACAAGCCGGATTACCTCATTGAGACCGCGACACTCACCGGCGCACAGATCGTGGCGCTGGGTTCGCGCACCTCCGGCATCATGGGCTCCGAGGTTTTCCGCGATCGCCTCGCCGAAATCGGCCGCGAAGTGGGCGAGAACGCCTGGGCCATGCCGCTGCTGGAGGAGCACGACGAGGAGATCAAGTCCCAGGCCGCAGACATCCGCAATATCAACGCCAAGCGCGAGGGCGGCATGGAGTTCGCCGGCACCTACCTCAAGCAGTTCGTGGGCGAGGGCATCGAGTGGGCCCACATCGATATCGCCGGCCCCTCTTGGAACGGTTCCGCCCCGCGCGGCTACACCCCGAAGCGCGCCACCGGAGTTCCGGTGCGCACCGTGGTCGCAGCGCTGCGCGAGATCGCAGAAGCCTAAATCAGAGCGGCTTCCATGCGGCCCCTCGTGTGAGCGGCTTTAGGCCGCTCACACCTCTTCGCCGGCGATGACGTAGTCCTCCTTATCCGCCAATGGGAGGACCGTACCGTCGGACATGGCGCGGTCGGTGACGAGCCCGTCGTCGTCGACAAGCGCGACCTCGTTGCCTTCCTCACGCAGCCGGCGCAGGCCTTCCTTGAGCATGCGCCGGCCCACCTTGTGCAGGCCAGAGACCTGGGAGAAGTCCAAGGCCAAGCGCTTGCCGGAGAACTGGCGCTCCTCCAGTTCGTGGAGGATGGCTTCGGTGGCGGTGAAGTTGATATGACCTTGTAGGCGGATAATCGCGGTGTCGTCGTCCTCGTCGACGCTGCGAACTGGGTGCACACCAAAGCGGTTTTCCGTGGACATCAAGTGCAGGCCCATGTCCGAGGAGAGCTCGCGGAAGATTTCGGTTCCGCGCACGCTATTTCCCTGCTCATCGAGACGCGGCGAGAACGTCGCCACGCCGATCTGCCCCGGCAGCGTTCCAATGAGTCCTCCGGATACGCCGGACTTAGCGGGGATTCCCACCTCTGCCATCCAGCGCCCAGCACCGTCGTACATGCCGCAGGAACTCATCACCGCCAGCGTCATGCGGCAGACGTCGGCGTCCAAAATCTTCTCCCCCGTTACCGGCTGGCGGCCACCATTAGCCAGGGTCGCGGTCATGACGGCGAGGTCGCGCACGTCCACCGACAGAGCACACTGCGAGGTATAGGACAGCACGGCGTCGTGGGCATCGTCCTGGATGATGCCGTAGGAGCGCAGCATATGTGCCAGGGACAGGTTGCGCTCAGCGTGCTCAAGTTCCGAGTCGCACAGGCGCTTATCGACGTCCACCTCGCGCCCCGCCAACTGGGATATGAAGGCGCGGATCTTTTCCACGCGGTCCTCCACGGTCGACTCCACCCCATTAATCAGCTGATTGACCACGATGGCACCTGCATTGATCATCGGGTTCAGGGGGCGGTGGTCCTTGGCTAGGGATAACTCATTGAAGGCCTGCCCCGAGGGCTCGAGTCCTACCACCTCACGAACCGCGTCAGGGCCGAACTCGCTCAGAGCGAGGGCATAGACGAAGGGCTTGGAAATGGACTGGATGGTAAAGCGGGTCTCTGCGTCACCGGCGCTGTAGAGGTGGCCCGTCACAGAGCACAGCGCAGCCCCCAGCTGCTCGGGGTTTGCGGCAGCCAGCTCCGGGATATAGTCCGCGACTTCTCCGGAATCGTGATCGTGAACGCCATCAAGGATCTTCTGTAGATAAAAAGGAATCGGTGTTTTCATCGTTTCCCAGCGTATAGAATTGCCGCGTATGACACCTGCACTCATCATTGTCGACGTCCAACATGACTTCTGCCCCGGCGGAGCCCTCGCCACCGAGCGCGGAAATGAGGTGGCCGATCGCATCGGTGCCCTCCAGCCTTCCTACGACACTGTCGTTGCCACGCAGGACTGGCACATCGATCCGGGTACCCACTTCTCCGAGAATCCAGACTTCGTTGATACCTGGCCCGCGCACTGCGTGGCCGATTCCTTCGGCGCCGCGATGCACGAAGCGATCGGGCCCGCCCAGGCCTATTTCAAGAAGGGTGAATATACCGCTGCGTATTCCGGTTTCGAAGGCGCGGCCGACGGCGTTCCCCTGGCAGAGTGGCTGCGCGAGCACGACATCACCGCCGTGGACATCGTGGGCATCGCTACCGATCACTGCGTGCGCGCCACCGCTGCCGACGCCCTTGCGGAGGGATTCACGGTGCGTGTGCTGGCGGATTACTGCGCGCCTGTCGACGAGGCCCGCGGCGCCGCCGCTCTGGAAGAGCTTGAGAAGGCAGGCGCCACCATCATTACTGGCTAGGCAGCACCCTTCTAATTGCCGTCCTGGCCATTCTGCTGCTGTCGCTGTTCAAACCGCTGACGGCGCTCGCGTTGTTCCTCCCGCTTGCGCAGAATGCGCTCTCGCTCGATGCGCTCGCGCATGCGCTGGGGGTAACCAGTCTCTTCGACGTCATAGACATCGCAGCGCAGAAGCTTAGCCACCGCGTCGATGCCTTTGGGCCCACCAATGCGACGGCGGATGAAGGCGCCGTTTTCATCCACCACAACGACAGACATCTCGTTGACCACGGTCTCCGGTTCAATAAAGGCCTCAATAAAGGCACGTCCCTGAGCCCAGGCTTGAAGCTCTTGGGCGTCTTCTGCGCGAATGGTCTCCCCCGGTGCGCGGGGCGGGCGCAGTTGGGACTTGGAGCTGTTGCGGCGGAAGGGGTTGAACATGGCTCTTTAGCCTACCGGAGGCCACCTTCAGCCACTTCGTGCGGAGGATTCCCTAATTCACCCCACCCGTGCGCACCTTTTATAAACACGCTGTAGAATCAAACACTAGCGTTTCACTAATTCCAACTTTCGAGGAGTCTTAACACTTATGGCACACTCTGTTGTGATGCCCGAACTGGGCGAATCCGTAACCGAAGGCACGATTACCCAGTGGCTGAAATCCGTCGGTGACACCGTCGAGGTCGACGAGCCGTTGCTCGAGGTCTCCACCGACAAGGTCGACA